>DASYYO010000382.1:0-25102 GCA_035933805.1 Acidobacteriaceae bacterium
ACAGGTGCGAGCGTGGAGCCGAATCGTGGAAGCCGTTCACAAGAATGGAGGCCGAATCTTCCTTCAGTTGTGGCATGTCGGCCGAATCTCTCATACGTCCTTGTTGCCGAACAATGCACAGCCAGTAGCTCCCTCCGCAATCCGCGCCAATAGCCAAACGTTAATTGCCATGGGTCTGGCACCTGTTTCGGAGCCAATCGCCTTGACAGCAAGCGGGATCAAAGAGACCTTGGATGACTATCGGCGCGCAGCCAGCAATGCAAAAGAAGCCGGATTTGACGGCGTCGAGATTCATGCGGCAAATGGATACTTGATCGATCAATTTCTCAAAACAGGATCGAATCGGCGAACCGATGAGTATGGAGGCGTTGCGAGCAATCGAGTCCGCTTTCTCATGAAAACAGTTGAAAGCGTCCTGGAAGCGTGGGACAGCAGTCGTGTCGGCGTCCGAATATCTCCCACTGGTGGTTTCAACGACATGTCGGACGACAACCCAGTCGAAACCTTCTCCGTCGCGATTGCAAGACTCAACGGCTATGGGCTCGGGTACCTCCACGTCGTTGAAACGGCGCAGAACAGCAGAGGAAGCAGCGAGGAGGATCTTGCCATGTCAGCCCACCTGAGGACACGTTGGGAAGGTCTCTACGTTGTGAATGGCGGATATGACAGGCTCAGAGGAGAGGAAGTATTACGGACCGGGCATGCCGACGCTGTCGCATACGGACGCGCCTTTCTGGCCAACCCGGATCTGCCAAGGCGGTTACAACTCGGAGCAGCCCTGAATGAACCGGACCCACCGACTTTCTACGGAGGAGACGCCGCCGGCTACACAAGCTATCCTGCGCTCTCCTGAACCGCGCAGCTTGGAAATGACATTGCTCCGTCTGCTAGTTTCTCCCCACCAGCGCAATGAATCTCGAATGGCCATGACAGGACGATGCGCTCATCGAAGTGCCGGAATGTTTCTGGCAACCCATCATGAGCGAAAGGAAGACGAGTGTCTCTCCCGGACTGAACTCTGAGCAAAAAGCCAAAGGGTACATGAGCTGAGCTTTGGGGGATCACCCGATTTCTTTTGGAAGACGTAGCCCCGGGAACGGCGGACGGGTGTGACTTCATCCCTCGGCGAGGAGCTTGGCACCGGAACTGGGGAGTTGCAGGAGAGATCAAGCGCGCCATGATGGCGGGCCCTGCTCAGATCACCCGGGATGCAACCGTCGTGGACATGGATGCACATGGACAGATGGTCGTATTGCGCAAAGGGACAAATCACTGGGTCTGTATGCCGGGAGATGAGAACAAGATAGGACATCCACCGATGTGCGTCGATGCTATGGCGATGCAATGGTTTATGGATGCAATGGCGAAGAAGGAGAAGCCTACAAACTCCGCCCCTGGGCTCGCCTACATGCTGTGCGGGGCCACGCAGCACAGCAACACCGATGCCATGGATAAGGCCAGCCCCGCCATCCCGATCGGACCGCACTGGATGATTATGTGGCCCTTTAATGCAAAACAGAGTGGTCTGCCCTCGACGGTGCGTGACGCGGGTGCTTGGGTCATGTTTGACAACACACCGTATGCGTACCTCCACGTCTGCGGTACGCCCTGGATAGGGAACGAATACGTTCCGGGTGAGACGACGGCGGTGTGGACCATGCAGTATGCGAAATCATGACATTTCATCCACGTGAACCAGGCAATCCCCTACATCGGTCCGAGTAAGTCGGCTTGTGGATAGCGACCCGCCCAGACGTTCTCAATTGACGAGAGCAGCGCAATGCGCTCATCGAAGTGCCGGAATGGCTTCGCCAGCCCATAAATGAAATAAAGCAACTCGAGTGTCTCTCCCGAACTGAGCTCTGGGCAAAAAACAAAAGGGTGCATGATCTGAGCTTTGGGGGGATCACCCGATTTCTTTGGAAGACGTAGCCCCCGGGAACGGCGGACGGGCGGAGCTTTCCTCATTCGGCTGGGAGCCTGAAAGGATACTTGCTAAATCGTAAAAAGGAGCGAGCCGCACAACTCCGTTCTGGCCCAGAAGCAGTGGGTGGTTCTTTGCGTGGGCATCTGTTCCTCTGTTCCCGCTATCAGCGAGTTGAATGCGATGGCGTCCAGAAAGGATTGAACGTCTTCCTGGGAACTGCTGGACTGCTCCCTGAGCAGTTCCACGATTCTTTGTATGCCCGGGCCGCCGTGGCTTTCATAATTGCGCGCGAGGTGGAGACCGAGAGACTGGCACATATCTTCCTGGTGGATACGCACCCATCGACCCCCGGCGCGCGCAGTCGTACCGCTCGATAACAATCGCGATCTCATCCTGGAAGCGCAGAACGCTGGAGTTGGGGACAATTAGGCCGAGCGCGCGCGCCAGTTGCAGGGAGAATGCCCGGGCGTGCGGCTTCACGACAGAGAGAAAGCACGGGGTTGTGCCTCGCGCCAGTTTGCACGTTGCGCGAAGAGCCTGGAAAACGATGGAGTGATTCCGTGAAAGACAGCTGGCTTAAGCAACGCCGTGCGTGGCGGAAACACGTCACCGTCACCGGCGGTATGACTGGCAAATGCTCATTCGTTTCGGTGCACGAGCGGGGCTCTATCATGCATGGCATCCAACCATGAGTGGCTCAATGAGTCGCGAACATGTGCTCATCTAGGGAGTAATCCTGTATTTGAGTGCAAGCGGTGATGGGTTAGGCTTTTCGGCGTTGGAGATTATGCCCACTCGGCGTGTATTGGGCAGCTGCCCACAGTTGGTCTACTGATTGTATCTGCGAATCGACAAAGCAATTTGTGGAATCGATCAACTCTTGTGAACCACTTCGAATGAGTACCCGTCAGGGTCTAGCACATCGGCTGCGTAATAGCCCGGATAGTATTCGAGTCGCGCCCGCGGCGAAATATTGCCCTTCGCTCCAGCCACTATGGCAGCATGATAGAACTCGTCCACTTGAGCGTTGCTCTCGGCATCGAAGCCCCAATGAATCGAAGCTGGATCGGGCTTCCCCTGCTTGAGCCAAAGGCATGCTCTTTTTCCATCTCCCAATCCCCACAAGTCTGGATGACCATTTTTGCCTTTGTAGGGGAGGAAGAATCGGATGTTCAAGGGTTTTAGGGCCGCATCGTAGAATGCCAGCGAGCGTTCAACATCGCTTACAGTCAAAATGATGTGGTTGATCATATTCTCTCCTTCACAGCGCGAGTGCTTCGATCATTCTTTCGCCTTCGGGAACTGCCTGCGGCGCAAGGGCCGGAATGTTTACGCCCTGAGCCCGTACTGTCTGCACATCTGCAATTCCGATGAAGCCCAGAATCAAGCGGAGGTAAGGCTCCACGGTGTCCCATGACGTCCACGGTCCTCCGGTAAAGACCCCACCAGAGGCGAGAACCAGGATTGCTTTCTTTCCCTGCGCCAATCCTTCCACACCCGCCCCCGCATACCGAAAGGTCTTCCCGGGACGCACGATATGGTCGATCCACGCCTTCAACGAGGATGGCAATCCAAAATTCCACATCGGGGACCCGATGACTAGTAAGTCCGAAGCGAGTAATTGTTCCGTAAGCTGATCAGACAGGCGGAGTACGTCCTTCAACGACTCTGCCTCCGTCCGATCTTTTGTGAAGATCGCCTTTATCATCGGATAATCCAGGTGAGGCAGAGGATCTCTGGCAAGATCCTGCTCAACGAGCTTTGCTTCCGGGTACAGGTTTCTCAGCCGCTCTCTCACCTTGCCTGTCAGTTGACGGCTCGCTGAGTCAACTCCACGTGGGCTTGATTCGACGATCAAAATCTGCTTCATATCACCATCTCCTTTTCTCAATTCGCTTATGACTACGGCAATGGAACCGGCTCGAGACTCAAAATGAATCTCATTCTCTGCGCTGCAAATTCAGGATCAACCTTTGCTTCGGCTAGCACCTCACCCTGAAATGCGCTATAAGTGTCGGGGTCTCTACCGATAGAAATCTGCACGAACTCGACTGAAAGCGGCTTTCCCGGAATGCGCCCGCCATACCAATGAGGGTCGTCTCGCTGTGCCCATGTAACGAGCGCCAGCACCGCGCCTGCTGGATACGATGGGATCTGTGCGCCCAGGACACCTCCACGGGCGACGACGTGCATTGCTGCAAAGTTGCAGCAGGATAAATAGTGCGACTGCAACTACTCCTAATCTTCCAATGGCTCTCATAAATCTGTCCCTTCCGATTGCAGCCTGTCGTAGCGGGCACCTTGCAGGTATGAATACGGCTCAAGTACGGTCGTTGGACGTTACTTCCGGCCCTGCAACGTCTCGTGCAAGAACCAGGTGCGGCGTTCCGCTTCATCGATCCAGACTTCGAGCAGGCTTGCCGTGACCACGTCTTTGAATTCATCACAAACGTCATGAGCAGCACGCAGGAACTTCGTCAGACACCGGCTATCGGCGACCAATTCTTCGAGCATGTCCGCAGGTGCGGTGGCTTCCTCGTTGTTGTCGAGCAGCCGTTGATGTCGAGCGATGTCGCCGATTGAGCACAGCGTCGTGCCACCTATCTTGCGAGCCCTTTCTGCAATTGGGTCCGTCATCGCGAAGATTTCCGTTGCCTGTTCATCAAGCAGAAAGTGGTAGTCGCGAAAATGAGGTCCGCTGATGTGCCAGTGGAAGCTCTTCGTCTTCAGGTAAAGTGCGAAGACGTCCGCAAGCAACTGCCGCAAAGTTTCAGAGATGGCAGCGGCGGCTGCCGCCGAAAGATCCGTCGGAGTATTGAGGCTTGCCGGCATGCCTTTCGCGAGGGACTGCTTCGTTTGCCTGGGGGTCATTCTTCTCTCCTGATTAACTGGTGGTTTGCCCACGACGTTCGCTGACTCGTGCCGAGGCAGGTTGGACCGTGCGGCGATTGCGCACTTGGAATCGACCGCACGGCAGGCTGAGCCGACTACTCCTTGAGGAATGCGAGGAGCTCCTCGTTTACGATGTCCGCATGCGTGGTGCAAAGCCCATGCGGTGCGCCCGGAATCACCTTCAGGGTTCCGTTCTTCACCAGCTTCACGCTGAGGCGACCAGAGTCATCAATCGGCACGATCTGATCCGCATCTCCATGCATCACTAGTGTCGGGACAGTGATCTTCTTCAGATCTTCTGTTTGGTCGGTCTCGGAGAACGCCTTGATGCAGTCGAATGCGCCAATGATGGACACCTGCATCCCTTGCAGCCAGAACGAGTCCTGTACCCCTTGGGATACCTTTGCGTCCGGCTTGTTGTAGCCATAGAACGGCACTGTCAAATCCTTGAAGAATTGCGAGCGATCCTTCACGACATTCGCCCGGATGCCGTCGAAGACGGAGAGGGGCAGACCGCCAGGATTAGCCTCGTTTTGTAGCATGAGCGGAGGAACGGCTCCGATCAGGACAACCTTGGCGACGCGCTTCTCTCCATGACGTGCGATGTAACGCACAACCTCTCCACCGCCTGTAGAGTGGCCGGCCATCGTCGCGTCCTTGATATCGAGATGGTCCAGCAGGCCTGCGAAATCATCCGCGTACTGGTCCATGTTGTTCCCTTGCCAGCTCTGTCCTGAGCGGCCGTGCCCGCGGCGATCATGAGCGACGATGCGGTAGCCCTTTTGTCCGAGAAACAGCATCTGAGCGTCCCATGCGTCGGCGCTCAGCGGCCATCCGTGCGAGAACGTGACCACGGGGCCGGTGCCCCAGTCCTTGTAGTAAATTTCAACGCCGTCCGGTGTGGTGTATGCGCCCTTCTTCATAAATCCCTCCTTAACTTCATGTGGTTCATTAATCAGGCATGGGCTTGATCAACCTGATAAACCAAGTTGTACGCGGCCTACGGATGGCGGTCTTGTACATTTCGGGCAATCCGTGGACATTCAGATCACTGGCTGCCGGGAAGTTGCGCGCTGAAAAACGGGGTATGTATGATTCGTGCAGTAGCGCCGATTGCCCGGAAACTGACAAAAACAAGAGATGAATATCGATCGGACAAAGGCCGATTCATTTGAGGTTCCTGGCTTTGTAAGTGAAAATCGCCCGGAATTTGAAAAAGTCCGCTCGGTTTCAAGCCGCTCGGAGCGGCCGCTCTTTTTCGCACGGTATCGGCACGACAAACCTAATCTAGGCCTGCTCGAACAGACGCCTATGGCGGATCAGCTCATCGTGTCGGTAGAACTCCGCCGCTTCCGGCCGATCAACGTATTTTGCGATGGGCGTCACACGCGAAAGCCGGCAACTGAACCCGGTGCATTGGCTCTCTATGATATGCGCAGGTCATGGTGTGCAGACATCAGAGATCCGTTTGACACCCTGCAAGTCTTCCTGCCAATCAATACCTTTCGAGATTTTGCGACGGAGCGGAACAGTAACTTTCTCGATTTTCGTTTTGACATCCAGGAGACACGCTACGACACAGTAATGCTGCACTTGATGCAGGCGATGCTGCCAACCCTGGAGCGACCGAACGAAGTCAGCGCGCTGTATCTGGATTCCATGTTCCGGGCAGTGCGCGACCACATTGCCGAGGCCTATGGCAGCTTCACGAAAAAAGCCATGAGCAATAGGCTTGGCCTCACCCCTCGCCAATTGCGCCATGCACTGGAATATATTGAGGCAAACCTGAGCCAGGACGTCGGCCTTTCCGATGTAGCAGATGCGTCAACTACTTCCGTGAGTTCACTCACCCGCGGATTTAAAACCGCGCTTGGCGTTTCGCCGCATCGCTGGATGCTCAACCGGCGGATTGCCCTCGCGCAGCGTTTGATCTACGAAAGATTTACGCCACTCAACGAGGTCGCCATTTCCTGCGGGTTCGCCGATCAGAGTCATCTGACTCGCGTCTTTGTGCGGAATGTTGGTATCTCCCCTGCTGCATGGCGGCGCAAGGCCCAACGCTAAACAATTGCCGCACCGAGAGGCAGCCGACGAGGACTTCCTCGCCAAAGACCCCGCGCGCAAGGTGAAGGTCCCAGCACAACTGAGTGAGACGGACAAGACGACCTTGACGTGGGATCACTTGAGGAAGGCACTGTCCGGGTTGGACGACCGTGATCGACTCCTGTTCGAACTGGACATGGCGATGCACTCCGTCCCAGCGAGTTGTTTGGGCTTCGGTGGAAGTGCTTCAACGAAGCTGCCTCCTCCATGAGTGTCGTGGAAAGAGCAGTCTTTTGAAGCTTTCATCTTCCCGAATCAAACCGGAGGATTTCTGGATACGGATAACTACCCGGAAGCGGGTGCTTCATAAACTGGCGAAAGACCTGGGGCTGCCGAAGCTGACGTTTCAGGTGATTCGCAGAAGGATCGCTGCGCTGGCTCAAAAGAAGGGCACAATGAAGGATGTGCAGGGTGTCTCCGGCACTCCAGAACGGCAACCACCACCGATGTCTACATGCAGGAGATTCCTGAAAGCGTGCGGGCAACGGTCAACTCCATCCATAGCGAGCTTATGGCAAAGTCGTTACCTCGGCGAGCGAAGGCATGGGATGGCAGATCGGCGAGCGCAAGCATCGCTGAATTCGGAACAAAGAATTGCGGCAAAACAAATCCCGGCTGAGAGTCAGGAGAAACGGGGAAGCTCACGCTTCTCTGAGGCAGTTTCGCAGCAAGGCTTACCAAATTACAGGATACCCGGTAGGGGTATCACTGCTTAACCTGCTTATTTGAGGGGTTGATTGGTGGACCTGGTCGGGATCGAACCGACGACCTCTTCCATGCCATGGAAGCGCGCTCCCAGCTGCGCCACAGGCCCACAAGGACTTCTTGTATTTTCTTTGACCGGGCGCAATCCGTCAAACGGGCTGGTTTTGTGGCAACCTACTGAAAGGCGGTTTGCTTCGGAGAAGAGTATGCCATTTCATCGTTTCCGGTCCGGCGAGGCCATCCTGATCCTCCTGGCGCTGAGTTGCGCCACGGGAGCGATCGCGCAGGCGCCGCAGCCGGCTGGAGCAGCGGCCGCCGGCGCCGAGGCTTCCACTCTGCCGGCGATCGCCAACCTGCGTCCGGTGCTGAATCAGGTCAATGCCGCGGTCTCCGATCTCAGAATCGCCCGCTGGAAGGCGCCGGCCGACGTGCGCAGCTCCAGCGAACAGGATGTCGCCTCCATTCAGCGCGACCTGAACACCACGCTGCCGCCTCTGCTGGACCAGGTTCAGGCCGCTCCACCCTCCGGCCCCCTGGCGCCCTCCTTCGCCATCTTCCGCAACATTGACGCCCTCTACGACGTGCTCCTCCGCGTGACTGAAATGGCAACCTTGACCGGCTCATCCTCTGAGGCCAGCCGCCTGGAAGACGCGCGCGGAGCTCTCGAGGGGGCGCGCGCGCAGCTTGGCAACTCCCTGCTCGCGTCAGTCACGGCGCAGGATGCGCAGATCACCCAGCTTCGCGCGCAGATCGCGGCCGTCCCCAAGCCGCCGCCCCCGCCGCCGGCGAAGATCGTGGTAAATGACGGCCCGGATTCCAAACCGGTCAAACACCGCAAGAAGAAGCCGGCGGCCCCGGCTCCCCCCACTCAATAGTTCCCCTCCGCGCAATCCTGGGAACCTCACGCACGGCGTGGTGTCTAACTGAACAAGGGAGAGTTGCGGTACTCGCCAGCGGCAAACTATTTCTTTCCCAGGGCTTTGCGGCCCGGTGCCCCCGGGGTTTTGGCGTCGCGGCTCGTTCCAAAGGCGCGTTCTCTGCTGGAACGGTTCTTTCCCTCGCGCGGGTTCCTGTTATCGTTAGGAGGAAGTCTGAATGCAAGCGGGAATCGCCTTGGGAAACATAGCCAGCGTCATCGGATTACAAGCGGAAGAAGCCTCCATCGTCTCCGAACTGAAAGCGGGGTCTGAGGAAGCCTTTGCATGGCTGGTCGCGAAGTTTCACCAGCCAATCTTCAGCCTGATCGCGCGGACAATACCCGACCAGGCCGATGCGGCTGACCTGACGCAGGACGTCTTCGTCAAGGTCTACCGTGGCATCGGCGGATTCAACGGGGAAGCCAGCCTGCGCACCTGGATCTACCGGATCGCTCTGCATGAGGCCTCCAACCAGCGGCGCTGGTGGTGCCGCCACAAACGGCAGGAGGTCACCATCGAGGCGGAGGCGGGCGAATCGAGCGAAGGCCACTGTATTTGTCTGAAAGACACTCTGATCGACACTCAAGATTCTCCTTTTGACCGCGCTGCGCAGGAAGAGGTGCGTGCCCGCGTTGAGACCGCCCTTCGCGAAGTGCCGGAGCCTTTCCGTACGGTTGTGGTTCTGCGCGATATTGAGGGCTTTTCCTACGACGAGATTGCCGAGATCCTCGACGTCAACCTGGGCACGGTCAAGTCGCGCCTGATGCGCGGCCGGGTCCACCTCAAAGAACGCCTGGCTGGATTTGCAGCAGCCGCGGCCAAACGTCCAGTCCGTTCGCTTCAGCCTGCCGCTCCCCTTCTGGTGCATGCCAAGGAGGCCAAATGAACGAGTGTGGTCATATTCAGAGTCAGTTCTCGGACTACCTGGACGGCGCAGTCACCGGCGCCGCCATGCAACAGATCGCTGCGCACCTGGAGGGCTGTTTCGTTTGCTCGACCGAGTTTGCCGAGTTGCGGAACGCTCAATCCCTGGCCAATCTGCTCGGTCCAGCGAAGGCTCCTGCGGACCTCGGGCTCCGTCTCCGCGTGACGCTTTCGCGCGAAGCCAGCCATACCCGGCAAGCCAGGCTCGCGCATTGGCGGCTGCGCTGGCAGAACACCCTTCGGCCGCTCATTTTGCAGGCCTCGGCGGGTTTGGCCAGCACCATTCTGCTCATCGGCTCCGTCGCTCTGCTGGTCGGGATGTTCGCTTCTCCGGAGCCGCTCCTGGCACGTGATCAACCGTTGGGCATGGCCACCGATCCCCACTTTCTTTACACCTCGCTCGAGCCCGCCGGTTCTATCGGGGACCGGGACAATCCTGTCATCGTGGAGGCTTTCGTCGACGGAAGCGGACGGGTCTACGACTATAAGATCGTCTCCGGCACTACCGACGGAAAGACGCGCTCGCAACTGGAAAGCGCGCTGCTCTTCAGCGTTTTTGCTCCGGCCAGGACCTTTGGACAACCGGTTCGCGGAACGGTCGTTCTCTCCTTCTCCGGCGTTTCGGTACACGGCTAGGACAGGGTCCGCACTGCGCGCTCTCGCGTTTTTCTGCAATTGCCCCCGGCGAGCGGAGGCAGGAATCGGACCCCCGGCCGGGCCTCCGATTCCGCGTCCTCGAAATCGCCCCTCCTGTTCGTTTGACCCTGTATCTTGCGCATGCATAGACTAAACAGGTGTCAGTTATGCAATTCGATCGCCGAAAGTTCATGTCTCCTCGCTGGATTCATGCAGCTTCTTCCGCGGCAGCCTGGTGCGTCGCGATTCTTCTCGTCCTGAGTGGCGCGCCGCAACTCCTGGGCCAGAGTGTCTCTGATTCGCAGCTCTCGGCCGGTCCCCGGCAGGCGCCTGCCAAGTCCCCTGCGCTCGCCGATCCCGCCGGGCCGGAGATCAGCCTGCAGACCAGCGAGGCGCTCTTCGATGTGGCTGCCGGGCTCAACTCCTGCGGTTATGACGACGGGCTCTCGGCCTCCGATCCTGTCCGGATGCACATCCGCGACGAGATCAACCAGGCGCTCGTGGCCTCCGCCGAGGCGCGGGATGCCCACGACCGGCTCTGCACCTTTATTGCGCAACACCGGCTCTCCGATGCGGGCATCAATCTGGCGCAGTACATCTCGCTCGCGCTCTATGTCACGCCGCCCCCCGAGCTCACGCCCAGCGTAGAAAATGCCGACATGCCTCCGGATTCGGCGGCAGTGATGGACATTCTTCCCATCCTGCGCAGCTTCAGCGAGCTGGTCAATCTGCACCTGATCTGGATTCACAGCCGCCCGCAGTACGACCAGGATCTTGCTCAGCTCCACGATTCCCTCACCAAGATGATCGTGGATACGAACGTCTATCTGCGGACACCGGCAAACACCGTCGGCGGCCAGCGCTTTCTTGTCGTGGTCGAGCCGCTGCTGGATCCCCGCCAGATCAACGCGCGGGTCTACGGCTCGGATTATGTCGTGGTGGTATCGCCGGTGAACGGCACAATTCGCATGGATGAGGTACGCCACAGCTACCTTCACTATGAGATTGAACCGCTGTTGTACGCCCGGGCCAAGGCGATGGACCGCCTGCTTCCCTTTCTTAAGGTGGTCAGCGACGCCCCAATTGACGACACCTTCCGCACCGATGTGGTCGCCCTGGTGGTGGAGTCGATGATCCGGGCGATTGAGGCGCGCACCATGGACACCGGGGTGACGATCTACAAGATCCCCAGCGATATTCGCCGGGCAGACCTTGAAGCCGCAACGCGCCAGCACAATGCGACGGTGGAGCAGGCGGAGATGGTGCGGCGAAAGGCCGTCCTTCAGTCGACACTGGAGGGCTTTGTCCTCACTGGATACTTCTACAGCGCATTCGCCGCCTTCGAACACCAGCCGCAGGGCTTTAGTGAAAGTATCGGCGAGATGGTTTACGGCATGGACGTGGAGGCCGAGCTCAACCGCGTAAAACATATCGACTTCCTGGCCCAGGCCCCGGCCGAAGTGGTGCAAAAGGCTCCGCGGCAGCCGAAGGCGCTCGAGCTGGCAGAGGCCAGCCTGATGAAGGGAGACGCCGAGCAGGCCGGCAAGCTGGCGCAACAGGCCCTCAGCGACAAGACGACCGATCCGGGCCGGGCCAACTTTATTCTTGCCCGCGTGGCTATCATGCGCCGGGATATTCCGGCAGCTCAGCACGACTTTACGGAGACGATCCGGCTCTCGAAAGACCCCCGCCTGCTTGCGTGGTCGCACATCTATCTGGGGCGTATCTATGACGTCCAGGACCAGCGCGACCAGGCGGTCACCGAATATCAGGCGGCGCTTACCCTCCGTGACGGCCAGCAGGACACGAAGCTGGCCGCCGAAAAAGGTCTCAAGCAGGCGTACGCCGTGCCCCAGCAGACCCATACCGAGCCGGCGGACGATGACAGCAGTTCGGATTCGTCCGGCAAGTCCGATCCCCCTGCTGCAGCCCAGCAGCAGGAACAACCCCGGTGATTGAGCAACGAACATGGCGCTTTCTCCACTTGCACTCCAGTAAAGGCACCCACCGATGTCGCAGCAGAGTCTAAAGAAGCTCCAGGGAGCACTCGGGTATGCGTTCCGTCACGAGCACCTCCTGGTGCGGGCGTTGACCCACAGCTCGCTGGCGCACGAGCAGTCTGCGGAAGGGCGCCACGGGGAGTCAGCCGAAGCTCGCAGCACGGTGGAACGGGACAATGAGCAGCTGGAGTTCCTGGGTGACGCCGTTCTTGGGCTGGTGGTTGCGGAGACGCTCTTTCGCCGCTTCCCTGACTTTGACGAAGGCGAATGGACCAGGCTGCGGGCCAGTCTGGTGAGCCGGCGCCACATGGCTCAGGTCGCGGATTCGCTTGAGCTGGGAGACTACCTGCTGCTGGGGCGGGGAGAAGAGCGAAGCGGAGGCCGAAAAAAATCCGCGTTGCTGGCCAACTCCGTCGAAGCGATCATCGCGGCCCTCTATCTGGACGGCGGACTGGCGCCGGTTGAGCATTTTGTGAACGAGCATGTGGTTGCACCCTACCTCCACGAGCTCCGCAAGGCCCTGGATTCGGGCGTTTCTCTCGGCGATCACAAGTCTGCTCTGCAGGAGCTGCTGCAAGCGCAGAAGTCGGGGCCTCCGGACTACGTCCTGAAGGCTGCCAGCGGTCCTGACCATCGCAAGCGGTTCCTGGTGGAGGTGCGAATTCCGCTCAGCGGAGACCGGCCGGCGGCTCTGGCCCGAGGTATCGGAACCACGAAGAAGAAGGCGGAGCAGGAGGCGGCAAGGCGCGCGTTTGAGAAGCTGCGGAAGCAGGAGAGCCTGGACCGCACAGCAATGCTGGAAGAGGGGAACGGCTCTTGAATCAGGAATCCTCCTCGTCTCTCAATGCCTGCGCGGCGGAGCTCGTGAGCCTTGAGACTGGCCAGCCGCCGGCCCAGGCCGCCGCGGATTCCCATCGGCGGCCGCATGGTCACCCACATCTGATCTTCCCCAACATCCTGGACACCTTTCGATCGCTCCTGTCGATGATCGTCATTGCGCTGTTCATCCTCACCTTTGTGGCCCAGCCCTTCCGCATACCCTCCGAGTCCATGGAGAGAACCCTTCTGGTCGGCGACTTCCTGTTGGTGAACAAGTCCATCTTTGGGCCGCCAGGACATTGGAGCTGGCTTCTGCCCTATAGTCCTGTACGGCGCGGAGATGTGATCGTCTTCCACTTTCCCCTCGATCCTGCGGATCATGTGGTCAAGCGGGTGGTCGGCGTTCCTGGCGATCGCGTGGCCCTGCACAACGGCGTGGTCTATCTAAACGGAAAAAAGCAGAGCGAGCCCTTTACCGTCTTTGAAGGGACGTATGCCGACAACTTCCGCGATCAGTTCCCTTCCGCCAATGACACAGATCCGGGAGTCGATACGCGCTGGTGGATGGAGATGCGGAACGAAGTGCGAAACGGCCAGCTCCAGGTGCCCGCGAACTCGTATTTCGTCCTGGGCGACAACCGCAACTACAGCCGTGACAGCCGCTACTGGGGCTTTGTCCGCCCAATCAATATCGTAGGCCGGCCATTCCTGATCTACTTCTCTTTGCACGAGCCCTCGACCACCGATGCCGTCATGCTCCCGGATGATAGACTCGGACACGAGAAGAGCCCGCTCGATACGGTCGTGGACTTTGCCCGCTGGAGCCGCATGTTCCGGGTAGTGCGTTAAGGCGGAGCTGCCAAAGGTGGCCGCTCCACGGCGGAAAGAGCCCCTGCAGTTGAGCGGCAGTTCGAAGACGCAGTTGATAACTCATCATGGAAGCTACGGTAACCCCTGTTCAAGACCAATCCGCCAGAGAAGAGACACCCATGGAGGCGTTTGCTTCCATTTGCACGGTGCTGGTCATCGGGCTCTTTGCCCTCACCTTCATCTTCCAGAACTTCGAGATTCCGTCGTCTTCGATGGAGAAGACCCTGCTCGTCGGCGACCACGTCCTGGTGGGCAGAATCGCTCTTGCGCCGCGGACGTCCTGGGCGCCCTTCGTCCATTATCGCGATGTCCGAAGAGGAGACATTATCGTCTTCTTCAAACCCGGCGAGCCCAACCTGTACCTCGTCAAGCGCGTGATCGGCGTCCCGGGAGACCGGATTCACCTGAAAGACGGCATCGTTTATCTCAATGGGCAGGCGCAGAATGAACCGCAGGCCGCAAAGCCCGATTACGGCGACTACTTTCCGTACCGGGATGACTTTCCTGCGGTGCCGCCCTCGCAGAGCGGGGATGTAACTCCCACCTGGGCGCTGGATCTGCCGAATCACATCCAGGGCGAGGACCTGGTTGTGCCTCCGGGAAACTACTTCGCCATGGGCGATAACCGGACCGTCTCGCTCGACAGCCGTTATTGGGGCTTCGTGCAGCGAGCCGACATCGTCGGCAGCCCTCTGTTCATTTACTGGTCCTTCGTCGAGTCCGATACGCAGTATGAAAAACAGGGTCTGGGAGACCGCGTCACGTTCTATCTTCACGTGATCACCCACTTCTTTGACCAGACACGTTGGCGGCGCACGTTTCGCCTGGTGCACTAACATGGCCGGCGAGGCGGCGCAGCCTTCGCCCAGGCACTGGATCCTCCTCGGAGCGCTGCTTCTTTTGATCTTGGCGGTCGTCCTTCCGCCGCTGGTGAACATCGGGCGCTATCAGCGCATCATTGCCGCCAGCATCAGCCGCAGCATCGGTCGTCCGGTGTCCATGTCTTCCGTCACCCTGAGCCTTCTTCCGCTCCCCAGCTTTGAGCTCTCTGACTTCTTAGTGGAAGAAGAACCTCAGTTTGGAGCCGAGCCGATTCTTCGCGCCTCCAGTGTGGTTGCCTATCCCCGGCTCTCGTCTCTATGGCGCGGCAAGCTCGAGATCTCGCGCATCCATTTCGACGAGGCCAGCCTCAACCTGGTGCGCCGTCCTGACGGCTCCTGGAACTTCTCCTCGATCCTGGTGCAGGCAGCACGCAGCCCGGAGGCGCCCACGGGGCAGCGCCGCCCGGGCAGCGCTCCCCGCTTTCCTTACATCGAGGCCACCAATTCCCGTATCAACTTCAAGCAGGGAGACGAAAAGAAGCCGCTGTCTTTTCTCGACGCCGATCTCTCCGTATCGCTGGACAATCCCGATGAGTGGGGTTTGCACTTCCGTGCGCAACCGGTACGCACCGATCTGGCCCTCGATCTCGCGGATAGCGGAGTCTTGCGGATCGACGGGACTTTGCACCGGGCCGAATTCCTGAATGAGATGCCGCTCAAGCTGAATGTCGAATGGTCATCCGAGCCCCTGGGCCAGCTCAGCCGCCTGCTCCTGGGAGAAGATGCCGGCTGGCGCGGCAATCTCGATGCGGAGTCGCAGATCACCGGCTCCGCGAGCCTGGCGCGGATCAAGACCACTCTCAAGGTAAACGGACTGCATCGTTCGGAGTTTGCTCCGGCGCAACCTCTCGATATCTTTGCCGTCTGCAATGCCTTCTATGACAAGCCGACGGAGTCGCTGGAATCGATCGACTGCGCCTCTCCTGCCGGCGGTGGAAACCTGCAGCTCACCGGATCGATCCGCAACATTCAGGCGCAGCGGCAGAGCGAGCTTGCACTGAACATCCGCCGCGTCTCCGCCTCCGCCGTCCTCGGCGGGCTGCAAGAGCTGCGCGACGGCCTGGGCAGCGGTCTTCGGGCGGTCGGAGCGGTCGATGGACAGGTGCGTTACGCAGCATCCGGCGATGACATGCCGCAGATTTCAGGGAAGCTTGGGATGAGCTCCTTAACCCTGATCTCCGCGGAGTCCGAAAAATCGCTCTTGCTCTCTCCAGTACACTTGCGCTTCGAGAATCGAAGCACGCCGGCCCCCATCGTTTCCGCAGTCACCAAAAAGGCTGCCGCCCAGCGCAAGAATTCCCCTCTCCCCTCTCCACCTGCACTTCTGTTGGAACCGATTCGGCTGTCTTTGGGCGCGGCCAGCCCGCTCACCGTCGATGGACGGTTCACCCCTGCCGGCTTTGACCTTCACCTGAACGGGAGCGGCGCGGTCGCTCGCCTGCGCGGTTTGAGCAAAGTCATCTCCTGGGCTGGCGGCTCCGCGGGCGGTTTGGGCGGCGCTTCGACCGTGGCGCTCGGCACGAGCGGCGCAGCCACTCTCGATCTCAATGTCCGAGGACCCTGGCTGCTGCCAGTACCGGACCCGGAACATCCTGTCGCGCCGTTCACAATTGTCGGCAGCGTTGCGCTCAAGAATGCGGAGCTGACGACATCGTTCCTCGCTCAACCGGTGAAGATCCTCTCTGCGCAAGGACTGCTCGGCGCATCGGCCGTCACTTGGACCGATGTCTCCATCGGCTTAGGTTCGCTTCAGGGAGAGGGAACGCTCGAGTATCCCATTCTGTGCACCGTTGTCCGTCCATGCTCGGGACGCTTTCAGCTTGGGGCTTCGGCTCTGGATCTCGGCGAACTGCAATCCGCCCTGCTGGCGAGCCCGAAGGGTGAGTTGCTGCAGGAGATCCTCAACCGCATCGATGGTCATCCCGTTGCCTGGCCGCAGCTCTCCGGAGTTCTTCAGGTAGGGACACTCTCCGCCGGCAAGCTGGTGTTGCACGACGCAGCCGGGGACCTGGCAATCTCAGGAAATTCGCTTGAGATTCACTCGATCGACGGCCGGCTCCTGAATGGGACCATGCATCTGACCGGCAACATGGCGATGCTCAAGGGGGTGCCGAGATACGCGCTCGAAGTAGAGGTGACCGGCGCCTCCCCGGCCGCACTGGCGGGCCTGTTTGCCGAACATTGGGGCAGCGGGCAGGCGGACTTTTCCGCCCAGCTCGCCGTGTCCGGCCTGACCGCGCAGGACCTCGCTCGATCCGCCTCCGGAACCCTGCATTGGAACTGGAGCAAGGGCTCCCTGGCCGCGCAAACAGCGCTCCCGGTAAGCATCCAATCGCTTCTTCATTTCGACAGTTGGAGCGGAGATGCCGCGATCGGCGATGCCACGCTCAGCATCGACCACAGTCTGCTGGAGCATGGCCGCGAAGCCATCCCTCTCTCCGGAACGATCTCGTTCAGCCGCGACATGGACCTAAAGAGTGAGTCAGAGGCCAATCCATTCTCCGTGACCGGCACTCTGGAGCATCCTCGGGTAAAATCTCTCGCCACCGTTGCCCACGTGGATGGGTTCCGGTAAAAGAAAACCTGCCGCGATCCGATTCCTCCGCGCAGCGAGCGGGCTTCCTGCGGCGCGTTGGCCTGCCCTGCGCGCAATCCTATATAGTTCCTGCAATGAAACCGGCCGCCGGTTGTTTGTCTCTCTCCGAGAGCCTGGAGACCTCCGCAGGCATCGTGCGAATCAGGTGCGCGAGCCGCTCTCTCTTGAGAACTCTCCAACATATCCTCTTTGTGATGGCGCTGGCGGCAGGGGTGCTTCCTGCCCCGTATGCGACGGGGCAGAACGTCGATCGAGGGCCCTGGACGGGCCAATGGATCGCGTGCCCCAACGCACCCGCGCGCGATGAAGCTGTCTTTCACTTCCGCAAACGGATCGTCCTCACCGGGCGGCCCGAACATCTGCTGCTCCAGGTCAGTGCGGACAATCAGTTCCTCCTGGTAGTGAACGGACACCGCGCAGGCAGCGGTCCGGCGCGCGGCGACCTGGGCCACTGGAGATATGAAACGCTGGACGTTGGCCCATTGCTTCATGCCGGAGAGAACTGGATCGGTGCAACCGTCTGGAACTTCGGATCGAGAACGGCAATCGCCCAGGTCAGTGACCGGACCGCCTTTTACATCAACAGCGTTGATAAGAGAAATTCAGCCTTTGAGACAAATGCATCCTGGCAGGTCGAGCAGGAGAGCGGAATCCACACTCTGGCGAAACCCGCATCCTTGAGCAAGTTTTATTATGCGGCGGAGCCGGCCACCCGGATGGAAGGCGCTCACTACGATTGGGATTGGGAGAGCCCGGCATCCACGGGAGTGTGGCAGAGCGCCGTGTCTTTAGGCGCCGGCGGACTCCGCGATGCGATGGACATGCCCGTCAACTGGCGGTTTGAGCCGGACCCGCTGCCGCCCATGGAGATGGAGCTGCGCCCCACTGGACGGGTTGTGCGCTCCTCCGGAGTGGAGGGGGTCGCAGGCGTTCCTGCGCAGAGCCTGCTGGTTCCGGCGCACACGAAGGCATCTCTGCTCGTCGATAACACGGTACTGACAACGGCTTATCCCGAGTTGACGATCAGCCAGGGCAAAGACGCTCTGGTTCGGCTGACCTATACCGAAGCTCTGGTTGACAAAGATGGCGTCAAGGGCAATCGCAATGAGATTGCCGGGAAATCCGCATTTGGCATTGAGGACGAGTTTGTCCCGGATGGAAGGGCCATGCGTGTCTTCCAGCCCCTCGTGTGGCGCACCTGGCGCTATCTCAAGATCGATGTAGAGACGGCGGATCAGCCTCTTCGACTCGAAGGGTTGCGGAGCTGGTTCACCGCCTACCCCTTTGAGGAGCGCGGCAGCTTCCTGGCCAACGACCCGTCGCTTGAGCAGATCTGGAAGATCGGATGGCGCACGGCGCGGCTGGACGCCCACTCGACGTACATGGACACGCCGTACTGGGAACAGCTCCAATATGTCGGCGATACGCGGATCCAGGCGCTCGTCTCCTATGCTGTCTCAGGCGATGATCGGCTCGCCAGGCAGGCGATCGAGGCCATCAACAATACCCGGCTGCCGGAAGGCATCACGCTCAGCCGCGGTCCTACTGCGCTGTTTCAGGCGATCCCTCCCTTCTCTCTCCTGTGGGTCGGCATGGTGCACGATTTCTGGATGTATCGCGATGACCCCGGGTTTGTGCGCGCACAATTGGCCGGGACCCGCACGGTGCTGGATTGGTTTTTGCAGCGGGTGCGCGAAGACGGAATGGTGGGCCGTCTCCCCTGGTGGCCCTTTGTCGATTGGACGGAAGGCTATCCCGGGGGGATCCCGCCTCAGGATGGCAATGGCGGCTCCTCGGCAATCACGCTGCAGATGGTTCGTGCCCTGCGCGAGGCTGCGGAGCTGGAGGAGTCGCTGGGAGAGCCAAGCAGAGCGGAGATCTACCGCAGAGCGGCTCAACGCTCTGCCAAGGCTGTCCGCACGCTCTGCTGGAACGAAACCGTGGGGTTGATTGCGGACACCGGGGAGCAGAAAGAGTACAGCCAGGAGGCCAACGCGCTCGCAGTGTGGCTCGACGTCATCCCTCCGGACAAGCAGCAAGCTGCGCTGCGCACCATGCTTTCGGGAACGGACCCCGCGTTCAAGCCGGAGCACCCCGCTCCGCAGATCTCCCCCGCGTCCTACTACTTTCGCTTTTATGTCGCGCGCGCCGTCGAGCATGCGGGGATGGGCGATCTCTACACCCAGATGCTGGATCCGTGGCGCGGGATGATTCGCCTGGGATTGACGACCTGGGCGGAGAAGCCGGAGCCTACGCGATCCGACTCGCATGCCTGGAGCGCCTCGCCGAATTACGATCTGCCGACGATTGTCGCCGGCATTCGGCCCGGCTCTCCGGGGTTCCGCACGGTGAAGATCGAGCCGCATCTGGGCTCCCTGACCCACGTGATCGCCCAAATGCCTCATCCCAAGGGTATGGTCGCCGTAGAGTTCACCCGGAATCCGGGCCAAGTGGCCGCAACCATCACTCTGCCTGAGGGAGTGAGTGGTGAGCTGGCATGGCAGGGACAGCAGCATCCGCTGCACGGAGGAAAGCAAGAGATCCTCCTCAAGGACGCCGGTGTTCCCCGTTGACCCGTTCGTCAACGATTGGTTGGGGACATAGCACGCTTATAGCTCTTTGTGTGCAAACCACCAATGCCCGCAACACAATCCATGCGCAGTCCACGCTAGCTTGCGCTCTGCCTCGCGGGTAAATCCCAGCGCGCTTATCTGCATGAATTCATCATCGGCGCCTTCTATGCATTTGACAATCGCCTCACGCCGTGATTAATATTCACGCCAATTGAGACGTCTCACAATATCCCCTTCCAAATCAGCATGGGGTGATCAATGGAGATCAATCACGAAGATGAGTGCAAAGAGCTATTCATTGACTGAGACGTCTCATGACAGCCGGAAACCAGTCGTGGAGTCATCCAAGATGGCCGGCCGGAACTTTTAGGAGTGCGGGTGAGCAAAATGCGGACAAATCACGAGGCGGGGATCAATCCAACAGCCGGGTGCCGTTTGTGCCGGCGCCCAAAATCTATTGCTACGGCGCTTGGCATCACTCTGGTGTTCGCGGCAACCGTTCTTTTTACTGCGATTCCAACCAGTGCACAGTTGAGCAGCACGGGAACGATCAACGGAACAGTGAAGGACTCCTCCGGCGCGGTCGTCGCCGGCGCAGCCGTGTCGATCACCAATGAGAGTACCCGTTTATCCATCTCCGGAACGAGTTCCGCGGATGGCGTATTTGTTATGCCGGGCCTGCAGCCGGGGCAATATAGCGTAAAGGTCGAGAAGGAGGGATTCAGCACCGTCAGCATTACGGACCTGGAGGTCCATCCGGCGCAGGTGGCGGACGTAGCGGTAACACTTACTGTGGGAAAAACGACAAACCAGGTGACCGTAACAGCGAGCGCCGCACAGGTGGAGACTTCTACTCCAGAAATCTCGGGCGACTTGTCGGACCGCCAGGTAGCCAGCCTGCCCATGAACGGACGCAACTATCAGTCCCTGGCGGCCCTCATGCCGGGCACCGTGAATACTGCGCCCGACACGCAGATGGGGCAGGGCGGATTCGGCACGAACAACGTGCTGTCGGCCAATGGTATGGGCTTGAGCGGTACCTTCTACACCGTGGACGGAATCTGGAATGAGAACACGGGAAACTTCACCCAAACGTCTGTAACCCCTCCGCCGGATACGATCCAGGAAGTGCGTATTCTGCAGAACAATTACAGCGCGCAGTACAACATGATGGGCGCTAATGTAGTTGTCGTGCAGACGCGAAGCGGCGCGAGCCAATTTCATGGCAGCGCGTATGAATTTTTTCGCAACGACGCATTGAATACACGAAACTATTTCAGTACTAAAATAGTGCCGCTGAAGCAGAACATCTTCGGATATACCGCCTCCGGGCCCGTATTCGTTCCCCGTTTGTACAACCAGGACAGACAAAAGACCTTCTTCTTCTGGAGCCAGCAGTGGAGTCCGCAACATATCGCCTCGGTGGTTCGCGGCGCGGCTCCCACGGCGCAGCAGCGAGCCGGGGATTTCAGCTCAAGTACGACTCCCATCATCAACCCTGCGACAGGGCGGCAGTTCCCAGGGAATAAGATTCCGTCGAACCTTCTGGTTCCCCAGGCGGTAGCGCTCCTCAATGCGAGCGCGCCGCTCCCCAACAATCCTGCGGGAGGGTTCCTGAACTATCTGAATCTTGATCCTGCAATCAATACACAGCGCAACGATTTTCTGAAGGTCGATCAATACTTCACTCCGAAGTACCGTCTTATGGCGGAATATGTTGGCGAGCACGCGAATTCCACATACGCCAACAATACTTTTAGCGGTTCCCCCTTTAATACAAGCAAGCCAAAAATTATCTGGCCAGATTACCTGACGCAGGTTCAGTTCACAGACGCAATCAGTCCCAACATGGTCAATGTAACCAGCGTCGCCATGAACCACCGCGTGGTGAGCCTGACTCTGACCGGGATTTCAGATCTGAGCCAGGTATCTGGATACAATCAGACCCTGCCCTACACTGGAGGCAAAGGGACGGACCGCCTTCCCCAAATCGGCTTCGCGCAAGGGTGGTCCACCTTCGGCGGCTCCACGTTTCTGCCGCTCATAGGCAACAGCAATATGGATTTGACCGTTTTCGACGACTGGAGCTGGCAGCACGGCAAACACTACCTGCAGGCGGGTATGAGCTACTACTATGGCATCAAGCGACAGACCAATCCCACCGCAAGCAACGGGCAGTGGTTTTTTTCCGGTGTGTTCACCGGAAACGCCATTGCCGACTATCTTATCGGAGACGCCGCCAGCTTACAGCAAGCGAACACCGAGGTCAGGCCGATCATGTACTACCCCTCGATGTCGCCGTACGTGCAGGACACCTGGAAGATAACTCCCCGGTTCACTCTATCGGCTGGTCTGCGATTTCTATGGCTGCCTGTTCCACACACGACAAAAGGAACGGAGACGATCTTTGACCCGGCAAAGTTCAACTCATCGGAAGCGCCGATCGTCAACAACAACGGAACCGTCACCGCTACGCCCAATTACAACCCTCTCAATGGCCTTGTTTTTAATGGTGTGGGCGGTGTTCCACTCAACTTCTCCAATACTCATTCAAACTTCTGGGCGCCGACGGTCGGTTTTGCGCTGGATGTTTTCGGCGATGGCCGCACCTCCCTGCGCGGCGGCTACGGCATCGCATACACCCGGGCGCCAACGGCATACGATTGCTCCTACTCCTGCGCAAGCAATGTGCCGGTGGTGCAAAGCATAACTCTGGTGAATCCGAATTTTCCCAACGCGGTTGGAGCGGCGGCGAAACCCGCTGGGGCGCCTACCTTGGCGAGCCAGGACCGCAACCTGCAGCCGGCGCAGGTACAAACATTCAGTCTGAGCGTGCAACAGGAGTTTGCGCACGAGTGGATCTTCTCGATTGCAGGGGCGGGAAATCTCGTACGCCACGCCTCTCTGACGGCCGACTACAACCAACCCCTCCGGGATGGGCCATACGACTACAACCCGGTCATCAACTCCGGAACGGTCTTCAGCCACATATTCGGGCCATACCAAGGCTACGGACCGATCAATACAAAGATTTCGGAGGGAGTCGCCAACTGGGACGCTCTTGAGCTGAGTTTGGGCCATTCCGCCGGGCAAAATCTTTATCTCAGTGCGGCCTATACGTGGCAGCACGATCTCTCCAACATAACGGGAAACTCGCTCTTCAACGGTGCTGGCGCCGTGCAGAACTCGTATTCTCTAGCGGAAAACTATGGAAACTCCCAGTTGAATGTCCCTCAGGTATTCTCGCTGAGCACCATCTGGTCTCTGCCCTGGATGCGGAAAGCTCCGGGAGTCAAAGGAAGCCTGCTGGGGGGCTGGCAAGTTTCCGACATCACGATAGTCCAAAGTGGATCCTCACTCGATCCCGGCTTGGCAATCGCCAAACAAGGGCTGGCGACAAGATCCAATTCCCTGGGCCGGAATACCCTCGGGCGAAAGACAGTGTCTCAATGGTTCAACACAGCGAATTTTGTTGCGCCTGCACCGGGATTACTTCGGCAACGCTGCGCCAGGTTCGATCCTTGGCCCCGGCACGATCGATTTCGATATGGCCTTGTACAAGACGTTTCGTATCACTGAAGAGCACAGCCTTCAGTTCCGGAGCGAGTTCTTCAATGCATTCAACCATACAAACTTCGCCGGAGTCAGCACATCGCTGGGCGCGGGGAACTACGGCCAGGTCGTGAGCGCACGCGATCCGCGGGTCATAGAATTGGCCTTGCGATATCAGTTCTAGGAGAAGGAGAGTCATGGATCGGCGGACATTCGTAAAAGGTGCGACAGGCGCATTGGGGAGTCTTGCTCTGGCGCCCGTCCGAGCTCAAACGGAAACAGGCGCAAAACGGCCTCCGAATGTGGTCCTCATTCTGCCCGATGAATGGAGGGCGCAGGCACTGGGCTGTATGGGCAATGCCGACGTTCGAACGCCGCACCTGGATCGCCTCGCATCGGAGGGCGTCCTGCTGCAAAATACGCTGGCCAATACCCCGGTATGCTGCCCCGCCAGGGCCAACATCCTGACAGGAACGTATACGAGCCGGAATGGAATGATTGCCAACGATCTTCGATTGAAGGAAGAGGTCGTGACGATTGCTGATCATTTCAGCCACGCAGGATACAGAACCGGCTATGTAGGAAAATGGCACCTCGACGGGGGACCCAGACTCCCGGGATTCGTCCCTCCCGGACGGCGGCGGCACGGCTTTCAATTCTGGGCGGCGAATGAATGCAACCACAACTATTTTCATAACTGGTACTTCCGCGATGAAGATGTCCCCATCTTGACCGACGAGTACGAGCCAGTGTTCTGGACCAACCTCGCGATCGAATTCATATACGAGTCGCAGGACAAGCCTTTCTTCCTTATGTTGTCTCCGGGCGCTCCGCACGATCCCTATCTGGCTCCGGAGAAATACATGAAGATGTACGATCCCGAGAAACTCACGATGAGAGCGAACTGGGTGGAAGGGACGCGCGGCGCCGGACGCAAGGAGATTGCCGCCTATTATGCGGCGATCACTGCGATCGACGACCAGGTGGGCACCCTGCTTGAGACCTTGCGCGAACTGCATCTGGAAGACAATACGATTGTCCTTTTCTCCTCCGATCACGGGAATATGCTCGGATCCCAGGGAAAGATCCTGAAGCGCAAACCATGGGAGGAGTCGATACGCGTTCCCGGGATCATGCGCTGCCCGAAACTCCTTCCATCCGGGCGCAAGATCGACACCTTGTTCTCTCATGTCGATTTCGGCCCTACCCTGCTATCGCTTTGCGGACTGCCCGTTCCGGAAGAGATGCAGGGTGCCGACCTCTCCCGCGTTGTCGCCGGGAAGGCCGAAAAAGGACCGGAAGCGGCGTACTTCCAGATCTTCGGCCCGTACCATGCCGGAGGTGTAGAGAGCGCCTGGCGAGGCATCCGAACGGAGCGGCACATGTATGCCCGCCGCGAATCGGGCCCATGGCTCCTCTATGATCTCGAAAATGATCCCTTGGAGATGCACAACCTCGTCGGCAGTCCCGCGGCCGGCTCTGTTCTTCACGAGTTGGACAAAGATCTCCTCGACTGGATGGGGCGAGCGGGAGATTCTTGGAGTCTTGATTGGACTCAGCCGATCGAGGATGGCGGCAGACTCTATGACTACCGGACGTTCTACACCGTCCCGGAATATCTTGCCTGGGCGCGGGAACACCCCCAATTGGCGCCGGGAATCCAATAGCGCCGGCGGTCCCGTCCATGATTCGCAACTCCTGGCAGTC
>DASYYO010000429.1:0-4496 GCA_035933805.1 Acidobacteriaceae bacterium
GGCAAACAGGCTGAGCCGATCCTGGAGAAGTACCTCAGGCTGCGCTACCAGCTCATGCCCTACATCTACTCACTGGCCTACTCCACTTACAAGACAGGAGCGCCGTACATGCGCGCGCTCTTCATGGATTTTCCCGCAGACCAGAAGGCGGCGGAGATTCAGGACGAATACATGTTCGGTCCGGCATTTCTGGTGGCTCCGGTTACTGAACAGGGCGCGGTTTCCCGCAAGGTGTATCTGCCTGCTGGGAGCGACTGGTACAACTACTGGACCAACGAGCGGCTCCACGGGGGCCAGACGATCACCGCCGATGCTCCCATCGACACGCTTCCCCTCTTTGTGCGTGCCGGCTCCATTCTTCCCCTGGGCGTGCAAGTCGAGAACACCGGCCAGAAACAGGCACTGGAGAAGTTACGAATCTATCCGGGCGCCAACAGCGACTTCACTCTTTACCAGGATGACGGCAAGACCTACGCCTATGAAAAGGACGGAGGCAGCGTCACCCATCTGCACTGGGACGACGCCGCTGGCAGATTCACCCACGACGGCGCGCCGGCATGGGAAGGGCCCGAACAGGGTCTCCTGGAGATCATCGGGCGATGAGATCCCTCCATGCGGAACAACCGCCGGAAAAGCGGTTTTTCAACCGGCAGCCGCAAAGTGTATAAGAGAAACCGGGTCCGGCGCCGCCCGAAATGGCGCGCCTGATTGTGAACGATTGGCGGACGCCGATCGTTCAGAGAGCAGCCTGGCGGCAAGTAAAGAATGGATGCAGGTAAGGAGCGAAGATGATTACCCGGCGTAAATTCCTCGATGGTCTCGCAGTGGGAGCGGCAAGCGCAGCGATCGGATCGACAGCCAAGAGCTACGCTCAGATCCTGGGCGCGAACACGCGGCTGAATTTCGCGATCATGGGCCTGAACTCGCGGGGCTATGCGCACCTCTCCTCCTTGAAGGCGAATAGCAACACCGCCCGGGTCTCCCATGTCTGCGACGTGGACACTACAATTCTCGACAAATTTTGCGGGCGGGCGCAGACGGAGCTGGGCTATGCTCCGGCCTCCGCGACGGACTTCCGCAAGGTCCTCGAATCGAAAGACGTGGATGCCATTAGCATTGCGACTCCCGACCACTGGCATACGCCGATGGCCGTGATGGGCTTGCAGGCTGGAAAACACGTTTACGTCGAAAAGCCCTGCAGCCACAATCCCGCGGAGGGCGAGCTGCTGGTCGCGGCTCAGCGGAAGTATGGAAAGCTGGTGCAGATGGGCATCCAGCAGCGCTCTTCGCCGCACACCATTGAGATCGTGAACAAGATTCATGAGGGCCTGATCGGCCGGGCATACTTTGCCAAGTGCTGGTATTCCAACACCCGCAAGTCGATCGGCTTTGGCAAGCCGATCCCCGTTCCGTCCACCCTGAACTGGGATCTCTGGCAGGGCCCCGCGCCCCGACGGCCCTACAAAGACAATGTCCATCCCTACAACTGGCATTGGTTCCGGATCTGGGGAACAGGCGAAGCTCTCAACAATGGCACTCACGAGGTCGATGTCTGCCGCTGGGCGCTCGGGGTTGACTATCCCAACCGCGTAACCGCCTCCGGCGGCCGCTACCAGTTCAAAGACGACTGGCAGTTCTACGACACCCTGGTCACCAATTTCGAATACGACGACAAGATGCTGACCTGGGAGGACAAGAGCTGCAACGGCATGAAGTATTACAACCGGGACCGCGGCTCGACCATTATGGGCACCACCGGCACCGTGCTGGTCGATCGCGACGGATACGAGGTCTACGATCTCAAAGGCAAGATGCTCGATGAGTTTAAAACCGGGAAATCGACATCCTCGGCTGACCTGACCGGCCGCGACTCGATGACGGACCTGCACTTCGCCAACTTCATCGCAGCCATTCAAAGCGGCTTGAAACTGAATGCTCCGGTCTCGCTCGGCAACATCGACGTCACCATGCTGCAGGTCTCCAACATCGCCTGGATGCTCAACCGTGAACTCAAGCTGGATCCAAAGACCGGCCACGTGGTGAACGATCCCGAAGCCATGAAGATGTGGCCGCGCGAATACGAGAAGGGCTGGGAACCGCGGATCTGACCGGCGCGGGCCCCCCGCGGGATCGACCATATTGACCGCCTCGCCCGGCCGGGTTCACTATTTGGAGTTGGGCGGTTCTCGGTCTGTTTCGACCGCTGGGGCAATCGTCTATGCCGGCCAAAATCAGCTTCACCCTGAACGGAGAGTTGCGGACCGTGACCGCCGATCCCCGGCGGCCCCTGCTTGAGGTCCTGCGCGAGGATCTCCATCTGACCGGACCGAAGTTCGGCTGCGGCGAAGGCGAATGCCGCGCCTGCACGGTCCTGCTCAACGGCCGTAGCACGCCCTCCTGTCTCACCTCTATCGGCAGCGTGAACGGGCAGGCCGTGTTGACCATCGAGGGGCTGGCGAACGGCGAGGCCCTCAATCCGGTGCAGGAGGCCGTTCTGGCCGAAGGCGCTTTTCAATGCGGCTACTGCACTCCGGGCATGATCCTGGGCATCGTCGAGGTGGTGCGGAAGAATCGTGACGCAACCGAAGCGCAGATAGGCTCGGAGCTCGAAACCCACCTCTGCCGCTGCAACAGCTACGCCGGATATAAGAGAGCCATCCATCGGGTTGCGGCCCTGCCGGCGGCAGAAAAGGCGCGCGTATGAGCGGCAAGCTCCCGATCGATGCCGCCGCGCCTGCTTCTCGGGCGGATTACGGCGAGCCGATCGAGCAGACACGGTTTGATTTCGAATGGAGCCGCCGCTCGTTTCTCCAGGCGCTCGGCAGCGGGCTCCTGCTTTCTGTCTCCGCGCCCGCACTGGCCCAGGAGAGCGGACGGCGAGGCGCGGGAGGTTTCCTGGGCAGCGGCGCAGCGACTCTCGCGGCGCGCCTCCACTTCGGGATCGATGGAACCATCACCGTAATGACCGGCAAGGTCGAAGGCGGCCAGGGCGCTCGCGCGGAGTTGCAGCAGGCTGCGGCGGAAGAGCTCGGCGTGCTTTTGAGCCAGGTCCGGATGATCCTGGCCGACACCAGCATCGTGCCTGACGACGGCATGACCGCCGGCAGCGGCAGTACTCCGCGCACCGTTCCGGCAATACGACAGGGTGCGGCGGCAGGGCGGAACCTGCTGATCGACTTTGCCTGCGCAGAGTGGAAGGTGGATCGAACCGCAGTTGCGATGAAGGACGGCCGGATCATTGAGAAAGCCGGCCATCGATCTCTCGGCTACGCCGACCTGGCGAAGAGCGCACAACTGGCTCAGTTGTGCCAGCAATCCATTCCCGGCGATCTTCCGCTCACTCCGGTAAGCCAATGGAAGATCCTCGGCGAGCCCGCGATGCGGCCCAACGGACGGGAGATCGTTACCGGCGCCCATCAGTATCCCTCCGACATCACCCGGCCCGGCATGCTGTATGGCAAGATTCTGCGCGCCCCGGCTTACGGGGCAAAGCTCGTCTCCATCGATGTTTCGCCGGCCAGGGCGATGAAGGACGTCGTCATCGTAGAGGACGGAGGCTTGATAGGCGTCGCGGCACCCGACAGCTTCCGCGCGAGAGAGGCGCTGGCGGTTCTTTCCAAGTGCGCCAACTGGGGCCCGGCTCCGCAGCAGCCGTCGAGTGAAGAACTCTTCGGCTATCTCCAACAGAACGCCGAAGGGGGCGCCCCGCGCAATCCCTTTGCAGATGAGATCGCCGGAACGAATGCGGTGCGCGCAACCTACCATGTTCCCTACATCCAGCACGCTCCCCTGGAGCCGCGGGCTGCGGTCGCTGAGTGGAGCGATGGACGGCTCACCGTCTGGACCGGCTCGCAAAACCCCTTTGGAGTGCGCCGCGAGCTTGCCGCCGCCTTCCACATTCCGGAGGAGCGGGTGCGGGTCGTGATTCCCGACTTTGGCGGCGCATTCGGCGGCAAGCACACCGGCGAGTGCGCGGTGGAAGCCGCGCGTCTCGCTCAGGCTGCGGGTAGGCCGGTGTCCTTGCGCTGGACGCGAGAGGAGGAGTTCACCTGGGCTTATTTTCGCCCTGCGGCGGTGATCGAAGCCGAAGCCACCCTGAATGCGCAGGGCAAGATCGCGACCTGGTATTTCGCCAACATCAACTCCGGTCCGAACGCCGTCGATACGCCCTACATCTGCGGAAAACAGCAGTGCCGCTTTGTGCCCTCCAAACCGCCGCTCCGTCACGGCTCCTACCGCGGGCTCGCGGCGACGGCTAACAACTTCGCGCGCGAAGCCTTCATGGACCAACTCGCGGCGGCCGCCGGCGCAGACCCGCTGGAGTTCCGCATGGCTCATCTCGAAGAACCCCGTCTCCGTGCGGTGCTGGAGAAGGCAGCGGACGAGTTCGGCTGGGTAGAGCGGGCGAAAATGCGAGACCCCGAGACCGCAACCGGCCTCGCCTGCGGCACGGAGAAAGGCTCCTTTGTCGCCGCGTGCGTGGAGGTTGCCGTCGA
>DASYYO010000437.1:0-2006 GCA_035933805.1 Acidobacteriaceae bacterium
GGGAAGACGCCTTTGAAGATCAGAAACTCGGCCGGGAAGCCGATCAGACCCGGCAGACCCAGGGAAGCGAAGAGCGCAATGCCCATCAATCCGGTCAAGACCGGCGCCACCTTCCGCAAGCCTCCAAAGTCATTGAGTCCGCGCAGGCCGCCGCTCCGCCTCTCCAGCAGTGCGACGAACCAGAAGAGGGTGGCCGCGGTGACGGCATGGCTGAACATCTGCAGCATGACTCCGGTCAGCGCTGCGGCTTTCTCCAGGCCGAGGCGAGGGTCCGCGCCGGCGGGCCCGGCGGCGGCGACGACGCCGAGGACGCAATATCCCAGGTGATTGATGGAGGAGTTGGCGAACATTCTCTTCAGGTCCGTCTGCGCCCATGCGGAGAGCGCGGGGAGCACGATGCTGGCAACCGCCAGCCAGAGGAGGGGCGTGCGCGCCTGCGCCAGCTGCGCGGGAAAGATGGGGAGGAGGATGCGCAGAAATCCGTAGACGCCCATCTTGGACAACGCTCCGGTGAGGAGCATGGTGGTCTCAGAAGGCGCCTCCGCATACGCAGGAAGCAGCCAGCCGTGAAAAGGAACCACGGGGGTCTTGACCGCCAGGCCCAGGAAAGCGCCCCAGAACAAGACCATCAGAATGCGGCCCTGGCTCCAGCTTTGCCAGTGCAGGTGGTCCTGGATCGCTGCGGAGATCTGGCCGGACTGGGCCATTCGCGCCAGCTCAAGAAAATCAAAGCTGCCGGTCGCGAGATAAAGGGCGAGAAAGGAGAGCAGCAAGGCGATGCTGCCGGCCATGGTGTAGACGAAGAACTGCGTTGCAGCGCGCGCGCGGCCGGGGCCGCCCCAGAGGCGCAACAGAAAGAACGCGGGAATGAGGCTCAGCTCCCAGAAGAGAAACCAGTGGAGAAAGTTCAGCGCGGTGAACGTGCCGAAGAGACCGGCCTCAAGAAAGAGCACCAGCGCGAAGTAGAGCGGGGTGTGCCGGGAATTGCCCCAGGAGGCCGCGAGCGACATGAGCACGACGATCGACGAGAGGGCCAGCGCAACCAGCCCCAGGCCGTCTATTCCTACGTGATACTGCAAGCCGAGCGAGGGCGCCCAGGCCGCCAGCTCCTGATACTGCATTCCCGGCAGGGCGGGCTGAAATCCATGCCAGAGCAGAACGGTCAAAGCAAGGGCCGCGGCAGCAGAGACGACCGCGATCACGCGCGCCACGGCGCGCTGCCCTCGGCTGAAGAGCAACACGGCGAGCCCGCCAGCCAGCGGGAGAAACGTCAGCATTGAGACCCAGGGCAGAGGATTCATCCTTTCCGTCCCCAGAGGAGAAGAAAGGCGAGCGCCACCAGCGCGATACCCATGATGCGCAGATAGTCCTGAATGCGGCCGGTCTGCAAGCGGGCGAGCCATCGTCCGCTTCCGGCAACCCCCTCGCAGCCTTCGTCAAAGCCCTGGTTGACGACAAAACGATCGAAGGAGAGATCGAGCCAGCCCAGGCCGGTTCCCAGGGCGGAGAAGACCTGGAGCGCGCCGCTCCAGACCCATCGATCGAGCCATGCGGCGATTGCAGCAGAGGCGCGCGCCCAAAGCAGGATCGTTCGATCGTAGACCTGGTCGACATAGAACGCCCGCGCCAGCGTCCGGAAGACTCCGGGCTGCCAGCGCTCCAGCGGGTCCGGATCCGCGGCGTGTTCGACCGGTTTGCTCCCATAGAGGAACCAGCCGAGTCCCAGCCCCGCAAAGACCAGCACGGAGGAGAGAATCATGAGTTGGAAGAAGCCGTCCTCGGCGAACTGATGCAGATCCAAAACAGCCGTCCGCATGTTCAGGAACTGCTGGAACCATGGCCAGGCGGGAGTTCCGACCAGGCCAAGGAGTACGGCGAAAGCGGCCAGGATGGCGAGGGGGGCGGTCATCACCCGCGGACTCTCGTGAGGCTCGCTGCCGCCATGTCCGGAGCCATGCTCTTCGATCAGCGCGGGGGGTTCCTGGAGCGCAGCGTGTCCGGCGGTT
>DASYYO010000452.1:0-31983 GCA_035933805.1 Acidobacteriaceae bacterium
TGCGCTACGGCTGGGATTGATTTGCCGTCGTGATCGACCGTGATGAGGATGGGCGCAGAAGCGTCGTCGTAATCCCAGTTGTCATGGTGAACGGTCTGGAAATACCACTTCAGTTTGCCGGTGTTGGCATCCAGCGCCACAATGCTGTCGCCGTACAGATCCGGCCCCTGCCGATCTCCACCATAGAAGTCCTTATTTGGCGAGCCCAGGGGCACGAAGAGCATGCCGCGCTTCACGTCCACGCTCATGAATCCCCAGTTGTTTACTCCCGACCGGTTTTCCCATTGCCCCTCCTTCCATCTATCGTGGTTCGCCTCACCGGGCTGGGGTACAGTGTGGAACGTCCATACCAGTTTCCCGGTCCGCATGTCGAAAGCGCGTACATCGCAGCGACCGCCGAACGCCGGCTGCTCTCCGGGAAAGCAGCCCGGAAGAACATAATTCTTGTAGATCGTTACGGGCGACCTTACGCCCCAAACCGGATAATCGGGGCTCATGACCTGCCCGGTCTTCAGATTGACCATTCCCCCATCGCCGAAGCGCGGAACGAGCTCTCCGGTCTTCGCGTCAAGCGCAATCAGCCAACCATCCATGGTGCCGTAAACGATCTCCGGCCCGGAGCCCTTTGTCCCAGGCCAGTAGCTCACGCCGCGCATCGCCGGCGTGTGCGGACTCACGATATCCCAGATCTTCTCCCCCGTCTCCGCTTTGAGCGCGATCACATGCCCATAGCCGGTGGACATGTACAGCACATCATTCACCACCAGGGGTTCAGATTCTGACCCGCGAACGATGCGGAAGCGATGCGCTGCTGGTTGTGACGGACTGCTGTCCCCGTGCATGGGTCCGAGCCGGGCCGGCTCTTTGGCGTCCGTCACCGTGGTATCGAATTTCCATGCCAGTTGAAGCTTATCTACATTCCCCGTATTGATCTGGTCCAAGGGCGAGTAGCGGTCGGCGCCGGGATGGTTGCCGAAGCTGGGCCAATTTGTTTGTGCATGCGCGCTGGCCACTAGCAAACCGCAGCCGCAAAGCAGCGCGCCAAGTAAATTTCTATGCATCGTTCCATCTCCGTTTCGTTCTAACTTACCGGCCTCCGCACAACGATGGCCTTCCTCTCCGGCCGCATCCTGCGCAAATCAGTGCAAGTACGGGAAGGTCTTACAGCTCGTCCTCGCTCAGTCAAGGAGCGCAACTCGTTCTTGATCCACCGCTGCTTTGCTCCGCGACGCAAGTGGCATTCTAAGCCGCTCGCAGATGGACCTATCTCCAGTCAATGCATAATATTACACGCAAATGAACTTGCTTTATATGCAATAGGAACCTTGGAATCAATGGTACAGGTCAGCTTCACTCACGCACCAAACCAGGATCCACATGGCTGCACAAAAGGAGAAACCCAATGCCCTTATCGCGACGCAAGATGCTTTCTGTGTCTCTGGCCGCCGGCGGCAGCGCTCAGCTGGCGCGTGGTGCGGTGGCTTCAGGGGCGCAAGCTTGCGCCCATTGACCGATTGAATATAGGTTTTATCGGCTTTGGCGGATACGGCATTTATGCTCTCAAAAAACCTGCGGAGCGAGAACATCGTTGCCCTGTGCGATGTGGACTGGCGCACTAACGTTCATTTCTACGCAGCAAACCGGGAGAGATGAAACAGGTCTGGCTGCTGCCCGAAGAACTCGATCAGAGCTACAAGCGTCCCGCGAAGACGTTGCTGCTCCTCTCCAATCACTGGAAGGAATGGGCAGACGCCGCCAAAGCCGGTACACAGCCGTCGGCGCATTGGGAATATGGTGGGCTGGTAACGCAAATCTGCCTGCTCGGAGACATCGCCATCCGCGACAGAGGCCGCTCCAATAACGGCCCGTGGTGCAGGTGCCGATTTTTCGGCACGCCCTCACTCTGACCGGGCTTCATCTTATTGCCGGCCGGATGCCTGGGAAACCCGCTCTTAAGCACCGCGCTTCAATTACGACGCGCGGCCAACGCGCGCTCTTCCTTGCCAGGCTCGTCCAGGCTGGGCCTGCGCCGGTCAGACGACCTGCCTTACGGTGTCGCTCGCCGCGGTGAGGGCGATCTTCATCCGGTGCGGCTCACCGCGCATGAGCGCTTCGCTGAACTTGACCGCCTGGTCCGCGGTGATCTTCGGCGGCAGCATTGCGGTAAACGGGTCGACGACTGCTTCGATCACAACCGGCCCGGCCACTGACAAAGCCCGATCGAGCTCCGCTCCGCAGGTCTTCGGGTCATCTACCCGGACGCCCTCTGCGCCCAGGGCCCTGGCCAGGGCGACGAAGTCCACCGGGAACAACTCGCACTGGTACTCCGGATTCCCTTCGAAGACCATCTGCTCCCACTTGATCTGGCCGAGGGTATTGTTCTTGACCACCACCAGCTTGATAGGGAGCCGGTAGGCAACCGCCGTGATGAGCTCGCCCAGCAGCATGGTCAGGCCGCCGTCGCCGACCACCGCAATCACCTGCCGGCCGGGAAACGCCAGCTGCGCTGCAATGGCGTATGGAAGCCCGCAGGCCATGCTCGCCAGGTTTCCCGAGCAGGAGTGCATCTGGCCTTCTTTGGCCGGCATATAGCGCGCCCATACAGTCGTGTTTGTGCCGCTATCGGAAACAATGATGGCATCCTCCCTGGCCCGTTTGCCCAGCTCCCAGCCGACGACCTGCGGCTTCATCGGCATGGCCGTCGAAGTTCCTTCCTTCTCCAGCATCTCCTTCCACTCCTTCATATCCTTCTGAGCGCGCTCCAGGAATCTGCGATAACTATTGCGCTTGAGCAGAGGAAGGAGCTCCGCCAGGCATCGCTGCGAGTCGCCCACCAGCCCCACGTCCACCGCGTAGCGCAGCCCGATCCGCTGCGGATTGCTGTCAATCTGCACGCACCGGCAATCGCCCGGCTTGGGAAGATACTCAATGTACGGGTAGGAGGTGCCGATCATGATCAGTGTGTCGCAGTTCTCCATCACCTCCTGCGACGGCTTTGTCCCCAGCAGGCCGAGCCCTCCGGTGGTGAATGGGGAGTCATCGGGCACGACTCCTTTGCCCAGCAGCGGCTTGACGATCGGCGCTCCGAGCAGCTCCGCCAGGGCGAGCACCTCTTTGGAGGCGTCGAGCGCTCCCTGACCGGCCAGGATAGCGATTCTCTTGCCGTCGCGAATGATCTCCGCGGCTCGCTTGAGGTCCTGAGGGGAAGGCATATTTCCCGTCGAGGCCGGGACGGTCGAGGTATGGTGGGGTACGTTCCGCTGCGAACGATTGCGCTTGCCCGCCTCCTGCTGCTGGATATCGATCGGGATCGTGATATGGGCGACGCCGCGCTTCATAAGGGCGGAGCGAATGGCGAGATCGGCGACCTCCTCCATGTGAGAGGCGCTCATGATGCGGTTGTTGTAGCATGCCACGTCCATGAAGATCTTATCCAGCTCAACATCCTGCTGCGAGAACGTGCCGGTGATATCGCTGAACTGCATTCCCGTAATCGCGAGCACCGGCTGCTGATCCATCTTGGCGTCGTAGAGGCCGTTCAGCAGGTGGATGCCGCCGGGGCCGGAGGTTGCAAGGCACACGCCGAGCCTGCCGGTGAATTTGGCGTAGGCGCAGGCCATGAAGGCTGCGGACTCTTCGTGCCTGACGTGAATGAACCGGATCTTATCCTGGACCTTGCGCAATGCCTCCATTACGCCGTTGATGCCGTCGCCGGGAAGTCCGAAGATGGTATCTACCTTCCAATCGATCAGGCGCTCCACCAGGATGTCCGATGCGTTCATGAGACTCACTCTCCTCTCAGATTGAGATCCGCCGCTGCTGTTTGTTCTGACGCGCAGGCGGCGGGGATGGTTGGCGTCAGCGCGAACGATCAGGCGGCCACTTCCTTTATCGCCTGGCAGCACTCGTGAGCGATCTGCAGCCCCTCTTCTACGGGAATCACGTATGCCTGAATCCGGGAGTCAGGGGTCGAGAGCCGGCCTTCGATGTCGATCAGCCTCCGGTTCTGCTCCTCATCCATCTCCAGCCCGCACCATCGCAAGCCGGCGCATACGCGCTCGCGCACCAGCGGAGTATTCTCGGCGATGCCGCCGCCGAAGATCACCGCCTCCGCGCTGCCGAGCGCAGCAAGTGAGGCGCCCACCGCTTTTGTCACGCGGTAGGAAAACATCTCCATGGCGAGCTTCACGGGCGCGTCCGTATCGTATTCCTTCATCAGCACGCGCGTATCCAGAGACCGCCCGGAGACTCCGAGCAGCCCCGAGCGTTTGTTCAGAACCTCCATGACTTCGCTGAGCCGCAGCCCCTCGCTCTCCACCAGAAAAGGGATGAGAGCGGGATCTACATCGCCGGAACGCGTCCCCATCATCAAGCCCTCGAGAGGGGTCAATCCCATGGTGTTGTCGATCGAGCGTCCATGGGCGACAGCCGTCACCGAGCATCCGCTCTCCAGATGCATGGTGACCGCGTTGATCCGGGCGCTCTCCCGGCCAGCGAGCGATGCAGAGCGCTCCAGCATGTAGCGGTGCGAGATGCCATGAAAGCCGTAGCGGCGGATCGCGTGCTTTGCCGCGAGATCTGCAGGTATGGCGTACAGGCCTGCCGTGTCGGGAATCGTCCGATGAAAAGCGGTATCGAAGACCGCATAGATCGCAACCTGCGGAAGACGGCTGCGGATCGCAGGCAGAATATCGACGGAGCTCCGGTTGTGCAGGGGCGCCCATTTTCCCAGCTCCAGGATCTGCTGCTCCACCTCCGGCGTGATCCGGGATGGACCGGTGAACAGCGCGCCTCCGTGGACGACTCTCACTCCCACGCAGCCGGTCTCGTCCAACCCGGGCAGACCTCCTTCGCGGCGCTGATCCAGCCAGCGGAGAAGGCCCGAGGCTGCCTCGCCATAATTTTGTGCAGCCATCGGTTCCGAGTGCTCTGCCTCTTTACCTCGAAGCCGCGAGAGTGTGGCCTCCCTGCCAATACCTTCGACCATGAGGCTGATGAGCTTCTCTCCTTCAGAGGCGGTCTTCTGGCCGCTCTGGCAGCGAACGAGCTCAGCCTTCAGGGAGTTGCTGCCCGGGTTCAGCACCAGGACGTTCATGGAGTACGCCTCCCTTCGTCAGAAGGGCGAGCAGCAAGAAGTGGTTGCTATTCAACGCGGCCCGGGCAGCAACATGTGCGGTTGCAAATCGCGAAAAAAAGAGACGGCTGCGAATCCAACGAGTAATGGGCGAGTCCCCGAGGATCTCTCCAGAAGAAGCCAACGGCAGAGTACTCGCCGTCATCACAGCTTGCGTACGGTTGTCCGGAATCCGGATTTGTTTCAAGGAGGGTAAGCTCTTATGACGATCCTGGTCATCCTTCTGGTGCTTCTGCTGATTGGCGCGGTTCCTGTATGGCCCTACAGCCGCAGTTGGGGGCCCTATCCAAGCGGCGGTATCGGCTTGATTCTGCTGATTCTGGTCGTCCTGATTCTCTTGCGCGTCTTCTAAACAAAGGGGCTGAGAGACCGGCATGGGTGTTCTCCCGCGGAGGAGGGCATCATTCCGGACCGCGGCGCACCGGAATGGTGCGCCTGCCCCAGATCTTCTTTTGGTAAATCATCCTCCGGTTTGGAACCGCATGAACGGGGCTGCCGGCTCGTCTCCGCGCCGGGAAGGATCGACGCCCGGCGCAACACCAATGAAAGGAAGGTATGCGATGAAAATCGATTCGATCGAAAAGCTGTTCCTGGAAGAGCTGAAGGATCTGTACTCGGCGGAGCATCAGATCACCAAGGCGCTTCCCAAGATGGCAAAGTCCGCTAACTCGGAGGAGCTGCGGTCCGCCTTCGAGAGCCACCTCAAAGAGACCCATGAACAGATTCAGCGGCTGGAAAAGATCTTCTCTCTGCTGGATAAGAGCCCGAGAGGAAAGACCTGCGAAGGAATGAAGGGCATTCTTCAGGAAGGTTCTGAGCTGCTAGGAGACGCCGTGCAGGGGCCGGTGCGGGATGCGGGAATGATCTCGGCCGCCCAGCGGGTGGAACACTACGAAATGGCGGCCTATGGGGCGGTTCGCACCTACGCTGAACTCCTGGGAAAAGACGAGATTGCCCGACTGCTCGAAGAGACCCTGGAGGAGGAAAAGGCGGCCGATGAAAAGCTTACGGAGGTGGCCAGGCACGTGAACGTTCAGGCGCCGCGGGCCGCTTGAGCGCAATCAAACACAACCCGGCGCGCAACCCGACGAAGGATGTGTTTGCGGAACAGCGGCTGCATCGCGGGCCCTCCGCCCCATGCAGCCGTGTACTTCGTGGCGGAGCCTCCCGTTGATGCCGCGGGATCCGGGATTGAGATTCCGCGGAACTGATCACAACGGTTCAGGATGCCTTGCATCCCATTAACCGACCCAAATTTTCTTCCGAGGAGAGCGCAGTGGCCGGCAGTGACGCGGAACTCAAATTAGCTGCGCTTCAGGAGCGCCTCACTCGCACCGAGCGAGCGCTCGAAAGAGCCGAACAGCTTGCCCTGGCCGGGCGTTTTGCCGGCATGATCATGCATGAAATCAATAATCCCCTGGAAGCGGTGAGCAACCTGGTCTTCCTGCTGCGGGAGCAACCACTCAACGAGCAGGCTACGCGTTATCTCAACTTGATCGAAGAGCAGCTCAACCGCGTGCATGAGATTGCTCACAAGACCCTTGGCTTTTATCGGGACGTGGAAAAGCCGCGAGCTACCGATCTCGTTGGACTGATCCACGTGGCCCTTCGCGTACATTCCTTTCCGATTAGCCATCGCAGCCTGCGCGTCCAGTTGGAGTTGCCTCCGAGCGCACACTATGATGGGTTTCCGGGCGAACTCACCCAAGCGCTCTCCAACCTGATCTCGAACGCCGTCGAGGCCTCGCGGCACGGGGGCAGTTTGCGGATACGCCTGCGAACCACTTGCGGCCATGTGCACATCACCATCGGCGACTCGGGCTCCGGCATTCCCCAGAACCTGAGAGAGAGGCTTTTTGAAGCCTTCGCCAGCGGGCGGGAGGCGGGCCACGGTCTCGGGCTTTGGGTATGCCGGCGTGCCGTAGAGAAACATCAGGGCCAGATCCGCTGGAGAACCTCCACCCGGCCGGGAAGCAGTGGAACTACGTTTCGTATCTCGCTCCCGCAGCAAGAGCGGGCTCCCTCGCAAGCCGCCTGAGTCCTATCTCCAACCACCGAAGATTCCAGAATTTCTCCCGGCTCCGCTCGCCCCAAGCGGACCGGGAAAGAACGCCCCCAGACGTGAAAATGCCGGCACGGATGGATTCCGTGCCGGCATTTCTTGTGAAGGAGCAGGTTAGATGTTGGACACGTACGTGGACTGGACGGTACCGGCGACACCGCCGGAGTCGTCAACGGTATTGATATACCCCGCCGCATAGAAGCCAAAGAGCAAGTTGCTTAGGGAGAATGTAATGGTACAGCTCTTTCCGGGCCCGATAGCGGTGCCTGCCGAGCAGGACCCGCCAGTAACCGTTACGGTACCCAACTGCACCCCGAAGAGGTAGACAGGCGTGACAGTAATTGCACTCAAGTGGAGCGCCTTGCTGCCGCTGTTAGTGAGTGTAAGGGTTCCGGTAAGCGCTCCGTTTTGACTGCCGCCGCCGGAGATTGTAGCTATGGGCTCATTCGGCTGGCCGGTTACGTTGATCTGATTTCCCAATGCGGTGAAATCGACAGCAGCGTTCCCGTTCAATGTGAAGACGGCCGTTTGCGATGTTGTGCCCTGCTTCGTGAAGGTTACCGTAGGCGTACACGCAGACGCGAGGCCTGGATCCAACGTCGTTCCGGAGCTTCCACAGCCGGAGAGTGAAAACTGCGAAGACCCGGTGAGCGTAGGAGCAAGGAAGCTGATCTGCGTGTTGCCGACGTTGACCGCCGTAGGAGTTGCTGTTCCCTTGCTGGCGTTCACGTAAGTATTGAGAGATGCGAGGGTAATCACCTGGGTGGGACTTCCCGGTCCGGATGCGGGCTGGTAGCCCGTGTCAACAAAGCTCACCGAATTGTTCCACGGCCAGACGACGACAGAACTGGGCGTCACCAGGGTAGCGCTCATGCCGCTATCGCCGGAGGCGCCTCCAAGAAGCGTGATGCCCGCGGTATCCGGCGTGGGCGTAGTGCCGGAGTAGGTCATTGGGACGACCAGGATCCGTTGGTTGAAGGAGTCCGCCAGGTAGAGATCATTGGCCGCGTCGAAGGCAATCCCTGACGGCTGGTTGATCGGCGTGAAGGAGCCGAAGGAGATCGAACTCGCCGTCATGCTTCCATAGGGCACGATATCGACCGTGCCGTTGGAAGTAACTCCGTCACCGGCGTCGGCGATGAACAGGTTGCCGTAGGAGTCGGTGGCCAATCCGTCCGGAAAGACAACGGGAACACCGTTCACGGAGTAGTTAAGCTTGACCGCCGGTCCGCCGTTTGCAGGGACCTTCACAATGAACCCTGGATTCACCGTGTTGGCAGTCACTCCCAGGGGCCCCATATCTCCGATGTAGAGATTCCCATAGATGTCAAAAGCCAGTGACATTGGATGATAGAGCGTGATTCCCGGCAAAGTCAGCTTGGTGCCGAAACCCGGCCAGCTGGTGGCGCCGGTATTCGGGTCATAGGCGGGCGGGACCATGCTGACGAAGCCCGAATAGTCAGCCACGAAGAGATCGCCTTTGGCATCCAGGGCAACGGCCGTCGGAGTCGGGAAGGTGCCGACCACCTTGGGAGTGCCGGTGGGAATGCCGCCGGAGGTTGTATACGCGTATACCGCGCCATGGGTATATGTAGGCGGCCTGACGCTCAGGTCCCCGCCCTCGTCTGCTATGAAGAAGGTGTTGCCATTGCCGGTGACCGCAGCCCCTTGAGGCTCCCAGAGCTGTTGCGTGTTCTGCGAAAGAGTATTTTGAATTCCCGGATAGAGCGCGAGACTGCCGGCTACGCTGATGCCGGTGACAGGAGCCGCCACAATGCTCCGGGCGCTGTCAATGAGGCCGATCTCGCCATTCCGCACTCCGGGCATATTCGAGGAGTAGTTTGCTTTTACAGTTGCGGTGCATACCCCGGGGGTCGTCCCGCAGCTCTGGCTGGTGAAGCTCAGCTCGCCGGTATTGTCGCCCTGGACGCTCTGGTACTGCGTCAGCCCGGTGTCGGCGATGTAGAAGTAGAAGTTCATGTTAAGCAAGGGGCTGTTCGTTCCGGCATTCACCGCCCCGACGTTCACCGGATTGTGGTTATAGAACAGCTCATCGACCGCCTTGGGCGTGGACTCGTCACTGATATAGAGATTGCCGATGCTGCTGACCGTCATGCTTCCGGGAGCGGTCGTCGACGCACTGAAGGCCAACTGGTAGTTGGTCGCCGGAGTGACGGCGTTGATCTGCCACAACTGCATGGCTGCGCTGTCCAGAACATAGAGGCTGCCGGCGGGATCGAATCCCATGCCGACAGGCAACCCAGGCATGGCCGCGGAGAACTGAAAGCTGCCCGAGCTCGGACTGGCGAGGAAGACCGCCGTCGATCCGCCGGCTGCCGTGTATTTGTAGATCTCATTGGTCGAGGTATCGGCGAAGAAGACATTCCCCGACGCGTCCACCGCCAAGCCGACCGGATCCAAAGATCCCGGCGTGATGGACAGCTTCGAAGGCGTACCGGCGACAAACTCATAGATCGAATGCTGCAGCGCATCGGCTACATAGAGGTTGTTCGACGCGTCGGTGGCCAGAGCCGTAGGGGTCTCAGTGCCGGGATAGGTCAGGACTGTCGCGGCCGCGCTGGTCTTCGGGCTCATCATCTCCAGCACCTGGTTGCCGGCGATGTCCGCAATATACAGATGCCCGGCTGAGTCCACGGCGACCGCGTTCGGGTTCTTCAAGGTCACCGGCGTGCCGCCGACCGCAGGCGCCAGCGTGGTTACCGTCGCCGTCAAGGAGCCCGGGCCGCCGCTGGTTCCCCCCACCACTCCCGAAGGAGCGATCATCAGCACCCGGCCCGTGCTGCTCGACTCTACGTCGGTCACATAAACCGTGCCGTCCGGAGCTACCGCGACACCGCGAGGGCTGACGAGCGCGGTGTTCAGCCCGCTCAAGTTAAAGGGAACCTCTATATTGACCGTCGCCTGGGCAAAGCCCGCCGGACCGGCCAGGAGAAAGGCGAGCGCTGAAGCACCGGCCGCAGCTCGCGGGAAACGAATGGGAAAATGAGGAAACATAGAAGAAGCTCCTGGGCACACGCGGACAACAGGGTGGTCGCATCTGGGTGAACCTTACCTAGACGCCCGATCTGGCTACACTCAGGGTGTCGCCAGACAACTAGACTGCTCGCAGCTCTCGAAGGATCCTGTTTTGATACATGCCGCTTTCTAGCGTCGATCATCCTCCTGCAACGGAAGATGCCGGAAAAAGCTTACCAGCCGGCGCTCAGAGTACAGAGTGCTGAGACCTGCATATCAAAACTTTCGTTACTCAAGATTGGAATGTAGCAAAGGACTACGCCAAACTCGGCCAATTTTAGCAAATGTGCTGGCAATCCGGGCACATGTTCGGTAAGTCACGAACCTAGAGCGAAAACATGCCTAAAGTCACCAACCCGGTTTCCAATCCAAAGGCAGCCTCCGCCCGGCCGGCTAGTCCCATTTTGGGACAGTCCCCTCGCATTCCTCTCGACATTGCGGTAAATTCATAATCTTCCACGCACATGCGGGCGGTTGGAGGGTCGGGTTCCCCGGATCGGCTCACTGCCGGGAGAGAGGTTGGAGCGGAGGGCTTTGGATTGGGAAAGAGCATGGTCCCAAAGCGTCTGTTTCTCACCCGGGGCGCCGGGAAGCATAAGGAACGGCTCACCTCCTTCGAGCTGGCCTTGCGCGAGGCAGGAATTGCCGCCCAGAACCTGGTGCGGGTCTCCTCCATCTTTCCGCCCCAGGCCAAGCTGATTCCCCGTAAGGAGGGGCTCAAGTACCTCTCTCCCGGAGAGGTGGTCTTTGCCGTTGTGGCGGAGAATTCAACGCGTGAGCCGCACCGCCTGATTGCCTCAAGCATCGGCGTAGCCATCCCGGCGGACCGCGACACCTATGGGTACCTGAGCGAGCACCACAGCTTCGGCGAGTCCGATGAACAGGCGGGAGAGTATGCCGAGGAACTGGCTGCGGAGATGCTTGCGACGACGCTGGACGTGGAGTTCGATCCGGAAAAAAGCTGGGATGAGAAGAAGGAGATCTACCGGATCTCGAACAAGATCGTGCGCACCACGAATATCACGCAATCGGCGATCGGCGACAAGCGCGGCCTGTGGACGACGACCATTGCCGCCGCCATCCTGATCTTCGAGTAGGCTCTCCCGCGCCGCTGCGTGCCTGCCGCCTTCTTCGCCGGCAGACGGCAGCCACCCCCGTCGCGCTTCATGCCTGCGCAATGCAAGAATGCTAATAGAACTGTAGAGACGAGGATCATGACCGGAAAATACCGCGTGGGCCTGGTGCAGATGTCCTGCTCGCCCGACCCCGACGCCAACCTTGAGAAAGCGGCTGCCCAGGTTCGCGAGGCGGCCCGGCGCGGCGCGCAGATCGTCTGCCTGCCGGAGCTGTTTCGTGCGCAATACTTCTGCCAGCGCGAGGATGTGGAACTCTTCGATCTGGCCGAACCGATTCCCGGGCCGAGCACCGGACGGCTGGCGGCTGTGGCCCGCGAGGAGGGTGTGGTCGTCATCGCCTCCCTCTTCGAGCGCCGCGCCGCGGGGCTGTATCACAACACCGCCGCCGTGATCGAGAACGACGGCTCGCTGGTGGGGATCTATCGCAAGATGCACATTCCCGACGATCCTCTTTACTACGAGAAGTTCTACTTCACGCCCGGCGACCTCGGCTTTCGCGCCTTCGATACCCGGGTAGACCGGATTGGCGCACTGGTCTGCTGGGATCAGTGGTATCCCGAGGGAGCGCGCATCACCGCCCTGCAGGGAGCCAACGTACTCTTCTTCCCCACGGCAATCGGCTGGCACCCGGCGGAAAAGCAGCAATTCGGCACGGCGCAGTATGAGGCCTGGCAGACCATCCAACGCGGCCATGCCATTGCCAACGGGGTGTATGTCGCCGCGGTCAATCGCGTAGGGCAGGAGCACGGCGATATTCGCGGCAATCGCGCCGCGGGCGCGGGACTCGAGTTCTGGGGCGGCTCCTTTCTCGCCGACCCCTTCGGCCGCATCCTGGCCCAGGCCTCGCATGACCGCGAAGAGATCCTGATCGGCGAGGTCGATCTCCGGCACCTCGAGGACGTGCGCCGCAACTGGCCTTTTCTCCGCGATCGCCGGATCGATTCCTACGCGCCCATCACCCGGCGCTTTCTCGATCCCGCTCCCGCCGCAGGCACAGGTTCCCTTTCCCGGACGGAAAGCAATGACGGCAAGTGAGCCGCGGATGCCGCGCCACGATACTCCGCGCGGTGCCGGCTACCGCATGCCCGCGGAGTGGGAGCGCCACACCGCCACCTGGCTGGCATGGCCGCACAATGCCGCGGACTGGCCGGGCAAGTTCCAGCCGATCCCCTGGGTCTACTGCGAGATTGTGCGCCATCTCTCCCGGGCAGAAGATGTCCACATCCTGGTGGAGGACGAGACAGCGAAGAGGCGGGCATCGCGGCAGCTGACGGCGGCCGGCGCCAGCCTTGCGCGCGTACACTTTCACGCCTGGCCGACCAACCGCGTGTGGACCCGCGACTCCGGGCCCATCTTCGTCACCAGGACTGCTCCGCAAGGGTCCACGGAGGCTGCGGAGCGGCTCGGCATCACCGACTGGAAGTTCAACGCCTGGGCGAAATATGACGATTGGGGCCTGGACGATCAGCTTCCGTCCCGAGCGGCGGAACTGCTGGGAACGCCTGTGTGGTCACCGCGTTACCCCGATTCCGCGGACCTCTCAGGCGAGACCGGCCGGCGAGTTGTGCTCGAAGGCGGCAGCATCGACGTCAACGGCGCCGGCTCGCTGATCACCACCGAGGAGTGCTTGTTGAGCGGTGTTCAGCAGCGCAATCCGGGCCTCTGCCGGGAGCATCTCGAGCGCCTCTTCCATGACTATCTGGGCGTCGACCAGGTGCTCTGGATGAACCGCGGCATCGCCGGAGACGATACCCACGGACACGTCGACGACATTACCCGGTTCGTCTCCCCGGAGACAATCGTAACTGTGACTGAACCCAACCGCGCGGACGAGAACCACCTTCCGCTTGCCGAGAACCTGGAGCGGCTGCGGGCGGCGCGAAACCCAGCGGGGGAGCCCTTCCGTATCGTCGAGCTGCCCATGCCGGCGCCCGTCCTCTTTCAAGGACAGCGCCTGCCGGCCAGCTACGCCAATTTCTATATCGCCAACGGCCTGGTGCTGGCGCCCACCTTCAACGACCCGAACGACCGGAGAGCCCTGAACATCCTGGCCGAGCTCTTCCCCGGCCGCCAAGTCGTCGGGATCCACGCGGTGGACCTGGTGTGGGGCCTGGGCACGCTGCACTGCATGACACAGCAGCAGCCGGAGTAAAACCATAATGGGGAGATTGGATCTCCTTCGCAGGCAACGTGATGCTGCAATGACAGAGAACGAACTGATAGGGCTGGCGCTCGAAGAAGCGCGGGCTGCGGCGGCCGCCGGAGAGGTGCCGGTCGGCGCGATCGTCGTCCGGGAGGGCATGATCGTGGGACGCGGGCAGAACCGCGTGCTGCGCGACCTCGATCCCACTGCCCACGCGGAGATGGTGGCCATGCGCGAGGCGGCCCGCACCCTGGGAAATTACCGGCTCACCGAATGCGACCTCTTCGTTACCCTGGAGCCGTGCGCGATGTGCGCCGGGGCTATCACCCACGCGCGCCTGGGCCGCCTGATCTACGCCGCCGCCGACCCCAAGGCGGGGGCGGTGCACTCCGTGCTCCAGGTGCTGAACCACCCCGCGCTCAACCATGTGACCGCCGTGACCGGCGGCCTGCGGGCTGCCGAGAGCGCGGATCTGCTGCGCTCCTTCTTTCAGCAGCGCCGTGGCGCCCCGCCGATCCCGTAGCTCGACCTGTAAAATAGGAAGATGCGTCTGAAGCTCTACACAGCCTACTGGTGCCGTGACTGCCGCGAAGCAAAGCGCTTCCTTGAAAAGCACGGCATTCCCTACACCGAGGTCGATATCGAGAACACTCCCGGCGCCGCCGCCGAGCTGGTCGCTAATGTGGGCAAGCGGGCCATTCCTCAGTTCGTCCTGGACGGCCAGTGGATCCAGCCCTACCGGCCAGGGAAGGGCTTCCTGCATGAGGAGATGTCGGAGCTCTTCGGCGTAGGCAGGTTCAGCTCGCCGCAGCCTGGCTAAACGGGGCTCCCCGGCGCTTCCCCGCGGCGCATCCCGCTACGCCGTGCTCTCCTCCGAGCCGTCCTGGGCTGCCGCTTCCACATCCGCGTCGGTGGTTCCCGGGTCTTCCAGAATGGTGCGGGCGTCGACTTCATCCTCCGGACTGACCTGGAGCTGCAATCCGCCGAGACCGGTCCCATACAACATCGCCGTATTCTCCCCTACAAGAAACGAACGGATTCCCGCCGCCTCCAGCCGTCCCTTGGCCAGCTCAGCCTGGAACGTCTCTCCGTATTTGCCAACCGTCACCAGTTCCGGCTCTTCCGTCATGCGTGCCCCTTCTTTTCCGCGGCCAGGATGCGAGATGCCGCGCGCTCTGCCATGGTACTCCGATGGTGTGAAAGACATTCCGTTGGATGCGGCGGGGCTTTCCGGGTTTTCCGCAGTCTGACCCGCCGGGGACAGCAGTCTAAAATAAGAAGTTCGTGTCATTCATCCGCATTCTTCCTGGAGGCATTCGTTGATCGCTCGTTACACGCGTCCGGCAATCGGCCGCATCTGGAGTGACGAAAACAAGTACCGCATGTGGCTGGCGGTCGAGACGGCCGCGTCGGAGACGCTGGCCGAGGCGGGCATCGTACCCCGGGAGGCTGCTCAGGCCATCCGCGAGCGCGGCGGCTTCGACCTGGCCCGTATCGCGGCCATCGAAGCCGAAGTCAAGCACGATGTCATCGCGTTCACCACGGCGGTGGCTGAGAAGATCGGCCCGGAGGCGCGCTGGCTGCACTACGGTCTCACTTCGAATGACGTCGTCGACACCGCGCAGGCGCTGCAGATCAAGGAGGCTTCCGAGATCATCCGCGAGGGAATTACCGGCCTGGCCGGCGTTCTCAAGAATCGCGCTCTCGAATTCAAGCACACGCCTACCATCGGGCGCACTCACGGAATTCATGCCGAGCCGACGACCTTCGGCCTCAAGCTGCTCAACTGGTACGCCGAGATGCAGCGCAACCTGGAGCGCTTCGACCATGCCCGCGAGGAGATGCGCGTGGGCAAGCTCTCCGGAGCGGTGGGAACCTTCGGCCATCTCCAGCCGGAGCACGAGGAACGCATCTGCGAGAAGCTCGGGCTGAAGCCTGCCCCTGTCGCCACCCAGGTGATCCAGCGCGACCGCCACGCCAACTACATTGCCACGCTGGCCGTGCTTGGCTCGACGTTGGACAAGATCGCGGTCGAGGTTCGCCACCTGCAGCGGACCGAGGTGCGGGAGGCGGAAGAGTTCTTCTCCGAGAAGCAGAAGGGCTCCTCGGCCATGCCGCATAAACGCAACCCGATAACGTCGGAGCAGATCAGCGGGCTGGCCAGGGTGCTGCGGGCGAACGCGCAGGCGGCTCTCGAAAATGTAGCTCTCTGGCACGAGCGGGACATCTCCCACTCCTCGGTGGAGCGGGTCATCTTCCCCGACTCGACCATCCTGGCCGACTATCTCCTGGCGAAGACCACGTCGCTGATAGAGAATCTGCTGGTCTACCCGCAGCGCATGCTCAGAAACCTGGAGAGCACGGGCGGGCTGATCTGCTCCGGCCAGCTTCTGCTCGATCTCGCCGAGGCCGGCATGTCGCGCGAGGATGCCTACCGCCTGGTACAGTCGCATGCCATGCGCGCCTGGAAGGAAGATCTTCCCTTCCGCGAGCTGATGGCGCAAGACCCCGAGGTCTCCGCCCTGCTCCCGCCGGAGAAGCTGAGCAGGAGCTTCGATGTGCAGCGCCAGCTGGCCAATGTCGATACCATCTTCGACCGGGTGCTGAACGCGAAGGCCCCGGAGTTGGAGAAAGCGCCGCGATGAGTGATCCGCCGCTGCCGAGGAACCTTACGGTCGCCTTTACCGGCGCGAGCGGCGCTGCCTTCGGCCAGCGGCTGCTCGCTGCGCTCGACCGCGACGGGCGCGTGGGGCATGTGAACTTCATCGCCTCGGAGAACTCCCTGCGCGTGCTCGCCGAGGAGCTGCAGTTCAGCGGACGCAGCGGGCTCGTCGAGAAGCTGCTGGGCAGGCCCTCGGCCAAGATCCGGCAGCTCCCGGAGACGGATATCGGGGCCTGTGTGGCCAGCGGCAGTTATCCCTCGCACGGCATGATCATCCTGCCGTGCAGCATGGGGACCCTGGCCGGCATTGCGAACGGGCTCGCCTCCAACCTGATCGAGCGCGCCGCGGATGTCAGCCTGAAAGAGGGCCTTCCCCTCGTGCTCTGTGTCCGCGAGACGCCCTTCAACAAGATTCATCTGCGCAACATGACGTTGGCCGCGGAGGCGGGAGCGGTGATCTTCCCCGTCATTCCCGCCTTCTACAACCGGCCGATGAGCACCGATGAGATGGCCGAGCAGTTTGTCTGCCGCGTGCTGGCGCGGATCGGCCTGCCCCAGGCCGGCGCTTATGTCTGGAAGGGTGAAGACGAGGGGTAATACGGAGGCCGCGGCAAGGAGAGGAACGAGCTGCAGATCAGAACTTTTCGCCCGATTCGGCGGCCATGCGGAAGGCCTTTTCAATCACCATGGCGGTGAACGGCTCCAGGTGGTAAGGGCCTTCGGAGCCCAGATCTTTCCGCTCCACCCAGCGCGCGTCCTCGGCGTCGCTGGCGCAACGGACGCTCCCCCCTATACGCCTGCAAAGAAAATCGACCAGCACGTAGTGATAGCGGATGCCCCCGCCAGTCTGGTCCCGGGTAATGCGGTCGAAGACCTCGACGATGGCGAGCGCTTCCACCTCCAGCCCGGACTCCTCCCGCACCTCGCGGATCACGCCCTCTTCCAGCGTCTCACCGAGCTCCAGCGCGCCTCCGGGCAGCGACCAGTGGCCCTTCAACGGCTCCTGGCCACGGCGCACCAGCAGCACCTTGCCGTCTTCGATGACCACGGCTCCAACGCCGGCCACCGGCGCTTCAGGAAACTCCCGGCGCACCACAGTCTTCCCTTCCCTCCGATTCGACGCTGTCACCCCAATCATGTAAACAGGCCCTAACTGAACTTGATGGGATGGCCGTACTCCTCCGCGAAGACGGTGCGCGCCATGGAAAACCGCCCTCCGTTGAAGTTATCCGGCCCCTTGAGATGGCCGATGGCAAGAAAGGCGACGACGGAGTAGCTGAGGGGAAGCTTGAGAACCTCGCTGACCTTCTCCGCCTCAAAGCCCTCCATGGGAGCGGTGTCGTAGCCCAGGACCTCAGCCATCAGCAGCATGTGGGTCAGGGCGAGCATGACCTGGCGGTTCAGCCAGACAGCGATATTGGGATGGTGTTCAAAATACCTGGGGATGGCGCCTTTTGCCTGTTCGGCATAGTTCTCCGGCATGCCGCCTTCGCGGCCGAGGCGCAGCATCTCCTCCATATCTCCCTTGCGCCAGCCGTCCGCATCTCCACAGGCGACGATCATCGCCGAAGCCTCTTCTACCTTGGCCTGGTTGTAGCTGGCCGCACGCAGCCGCTTTTTCTGCTCCGGACTGCGCACCACGATGAACCGCCAGGGCTGCAGGTTGTAACCGCTCGGGGCCTGCAACCCAGCCAGCAGGATCTTCTGCAAGTCGGAGTCCGGGATCGGAGATCCGTCAAAGCTCGGCGTTGCTCTTCGTTCGGCAATCGCTCGGGACAGCAGCTTCTCCATCAGTCTGCCTTTCAGCAAGGTAGCGGTTTCGCAATTCTTCGATCGAGGCCCTGTTGGCACGCCCTAGTGAAGGTCGCTCATGGGCTGTTCTATCCCAAAGGGGGGCCGGCCCGGCGCATTCGCAAAGACCCAGAGTCCATGGAAGGCGTCCCGCAACTCCGGATGCTGCGCCAGCAGGGCCTTCATGAGATCCAGGATGTGGGTGCGCGTGGCCACCGGATCGCTGGTGTCGGCAGCAGTGTAGCTGATCACCAGGTCCAGCCCGCCCAGGGAGTCGTCCGTATGCATGTTGGTGATGGAGAAGACCTCTCCGTTCGCGGCTGAGATGGCCAGCGGCTTCTCTCCGGGAAGGTCCTCCGCTTTGATGTCGGCCTGTTCCTTGAGCAGTTTCTCCAGATTGGGCGTGTTCAGAAAGGCGACGGGCGAGGCCAGGTAGACGGCAATCTCATAGTAGAAGTGAGCATTCCAGTTCTGTGCCTTCTGAGCGTAGGCGCGCGCCTTCGTCCAATACCACACGCTGTCATGGCCGGCGAGCAACATCGGCCTCACAAAGAAGCCGCCAAGCTGCCAGGCGCCGTTGTTGCTGGCCAGCAGGAGCGCGATCTGCTGCGGCCTGGCCACCCCGGTGGCATGCACCAGGGCGAGCGCATACTTGCCGGGCGGCAGGCCGGGTATCGTGATATCGGTGTGCAGGTTGGACTTGGGGCTGTCGCAAAAAAACTGCGTCTGGTCCTGGGTCGACTTCAAATCGGAAGCGTCCAGGCCGAACATTGCGTCAATGGTGATAGAGGCTCCGGTCATCATGGGAGCGATTCGCCGGATGGTATTCGCAATGGGGTCGAACTGGGCGGCCACGTTGGGCAGGGTAAGCGACCGGACCGCGGCGCTGTCGCCGCCCTGGATATCCAGCGCCAGTTTTCTGGATGCCTGAAGCAGCGCATTGCGCTGGTCATCGGTCATCTCCGCCTGCATGGTGCAGGTAACGGCGAAGATCCTGGCCGGCGCAAGAAGCGCGAGCAGAATGAGCAGTGTGAACAGACGGAAGGATGGAGGCTGCGGCAGAGGCATCAATGGATGGACCGTTCTTTGCATTGCTCAGAGTATGAAATGACAAGCCAAAACTGGCCCTGCCGTGTATTCGCAATCCCTGGCGACCACTGCTAGTCTAGTACACAGGGGTTGGAGGCGCATTCCGTAGCGCTTCGCCCAGGGAATAACCATGCAGGCCGCTCCGGGCCTGCCGAACAGGCAAACAGATGCTTGAACCCAAGGAATTTCGCAAGCCGCTGACCACCGGAGGGATTGCTCTCTTTCTTCTGGCGATATCCGGCCCCGTTTCCGCTCAGATATCGAATTCGCTTCCCCGGTTGTACGCACAGGTCTCCGGGCGCGTCGAGCGGAGGTACGGGGCGCCGGAAGATATGCCGCCTCCTGCACCTCCATCAGCTCCCCAGGCAAAGCCTGCGGCGGCGCCACAGGCGCCCGCGCCCGCCGCGCCTGCAGCCACAGGAGCCCTGCCGCCCTCGATGCTGCAGCAGCCGGCCCAACCCGCGGAGATTCACTTTACCCCGGACAGCCTCTCCATTCGGGCCGAGAATGCAAGCCTGGAGGCGATCCTTCACACCCTGGAGGCGCAGACCGGAATGCACTTCGAGGGCCTGGGTACGGATGAGCGGGTCTTTGGAAACTTTGGTCCTGGAGATCCGCACGAGGTGATCTCGGATCTGCTGAACGGCACGCCCTACAATGTCCTGATGGTAGGAGACCAGGCGAACGGAGCGCCGGGAAAACTGATCCTGACGCCGGCGACGCACGAGAGCGCCAGCGCGGCTTCTCCTCCACCTGCCGCGGCTGCGGAGCCAAATCCGCCGGATGAGGAGGAGCAGCCGGAGCCGCCCGCTCCGCACCCCTCGACGGTCACGCTTCCGCGCGGCCAGATGGCTCCCGGCGCAGCACAGCCCGTCAAGACTCCGCAGGAACTCTTTGAGGAGTTGCAGGCGATGCGCCGTGGGCAGGCGCAGCAGAACCAGCAGAACCAGCAGCCTCAGCCGCCTCAGCAGTAGGCTCTTGTTCAGCCTCATGCTCCGGGGAGCCGGGGCTGGGGGAAAAGCTTTGAGAAGGGGTGGTTGAAGTTCAGGCGGCGAATGCGCCGATGAGAGAGAGCCGGTTTGCGAGGGAGTCCGGCTGCAAGCGAAGCGTCTTCCGGGCACGCCCTGCGTTCACTCCGCGCAGAAATCTTGCGCGGAAGAGCTAAGCGAAAAGCTCGGCTAGGAGCCGAGAGTGGAAGCCACCTGTGCCTTGGCTCGTTCCGGCTCAAGCGTGCGTGCATGCATCCGCAGCAAGGCGAAGAGCCCCTTGCAGGCGCCGTAACCCATCATCACCCCGAACGCCATCGCGGCCAGCGCCGCGCAAACCAGCATCACCATGCTCACTTGATCCTGCATTCCTCTTCCTCAATCCTCTACGCGCGGCTTTTCTTTGAGGAAAAAGTCGCGATTCTCAGTGGTTCCGCCGGCCAACTTGAGTGGAACCGCCGAGCGCAGCCGCGCTCAGCCTTCCAGACGTTGTGTTCTCAGCAGAACCGCAACCAAATCTGGTCTCGCTCGATGTGATTGTGACAGAACCGAACCTGCGTTGACCCTTGTTTCTGTTGCCGACTAAGATACCTAAAGTACTTGTCCATTCAATCGAAGTGTGTAGCCGCCATCGCTGCTGTACTTCTGTGCTGCACAGCAGTTGTGAACCTTTCCTCTTGAGCGCCAATGCCCATCACTCAAATCACCGTGCGCGGAGCGCGCCAGCATAATTTGCGTGACATCGATGTGGAGATTCCACGCAATACGCTTACCGTAGTCACGGGGCTCTCAGGCTCGGGCAAATCCTCGCTTGCCTTCGATACCATCTACGCCGAAGGCCAGCGCCGTTATGTCGAAACCCTGTCTGCCTACGCCCGGCAGTTTCTCGACCAGATCGAGCGCCCGGACGTGGACTCGATCGAAGGCTTGAGCCCGGCGATTTCGATCGAGCAGAAGACCACGACGCGCAATCCTCGCTCTACTATCGGCACAATCACAGAAATCTATGACTACCTGCGCCTGCTGTACGCATCGGTCGGCGTTCCGCATTGCCCCAGGTGCGGCAGGGCCATCTCGCGGCAATCGCCGGAGCAGATCGTCGAACGAGTTCTTTCGCTCGCCCCCGGCGAGCGGGTCACCATCTACGCCCCTGTGGTTCGCGGCCGCAAAGGCGAATTCCGCGAACTGCTGGACTCACTCGACCAGCAGGGGTTCCGTGCACGCATCGACGGGGAGCTGCGCGATCTGGCGGATTCCATTCAACTGGAACGACGCAAGAATCACACCATTGAGGCGGTGATCGACCGCGTCATCCTGAAACCGGGAGTGGAGAAGCGGCTGGAAGCCTCGGTCGCCAAAGCGGTACAGATGACCAACGGTCTCGTCCTCATTGGAGTTTCCGGCGGAGAGGAGCAGCTTTACTCCTCTTCCATGGCTTGCCCCGATTGCGGTCTTGACATTCCCAAGTTGGAGCCTCGCAGCTTTTCATTCAATAGCACTTATGGCGCATGCCCCGAGTGCCACGGACTGGGGAGCATCTACGATTTCGATCCGGCCAAGGTCATTGTCGACTGGTCGAAGCCGCTCCTGGAGGGGGCGTTGGGACCGGGCTCGGGCTCGAAGTATCTGGCGCGCCTGCTGGAACTGGCGGCCGAGCGCCACAAGATCGATCTCAAGAAGCCCTTTGAAGACCTCCCGGAAAAACAACAGAAGCTGCTGCTCTACGGCCCTGGCGCAAAGGAGGCTCCGCGCACCGGCTTCCATGGCATCCTTCCCTTTTTGCGCGATTCGCTGGAGGAGTCCAAGTCGGAGAGCTATGGCGAATGGATGCTGAGCTACATGGCTGCGACGGTCTGCCCGGCATGCAAGGGCAAGCGGCTGCGGCCGGAGTCGCTGGCGGTCCGCGTCGGCTCGCTGTCGATTGCGGACTTCACCGAGCTGCCGCTGAACCGCGCGCTGGAAGCGGCGCGGGCCATCCAGTTCTCCGCCCGCGAGGCGCTCATTGCCGAACGGCTGCGAAGAGAGATTATCGAGCGGCTGGAATTTCTAACCGCGGTCGGGCTGGGATATCTGTCGCTGGACCGCAGCGCCGCCACGCTCTCCGGAGGCGAGGGCCAGCGCATTCGCCTGGCTACGCAGATCGGCTCGCGGCTGCGCGGCGTGCTCTACGTGCTCGACGAGCCGTCGATCGGACTGCACCAGCGCGACAATCAGCGGCTGCTTGCGGCGCTCGAATCGCTGCGCGACCTGGGCAATACCGTGCTGGTGGTGGAGCACGACGAAGACACGATCCGCCAGGCCGACTACGTTCTGGACCTTGGCCCCGGCGCCGGCAAGCTGGGCGGCCGCGTGGTAGCCACCGGCACGCCGCAGGAGATCATGGCCTGCGAGGAGTCGCTCACCGGGCGCTATCTTTCCGGCAAGCTTGCGATCGTCTCCCGCCACGGGCCGCGGCCGCAGAGCGGCAACTGGATCACGATCGAAGGCGCGCGCGGCCATAACCTGAGAGAGATTCACGCCCGCTTTCCGCTCAACGCGCTCACCGTGGTGACCGGCGTCTCGGGCTCGGGAAAGAGCACGCTGATCAACGACACGCTCTACCCGGCGCTCGCCCGGGAGTTGTACAAGTCGCGGGAAGCGCCCCAGCCCTACGCGTCGATCGAAGGCTCCGATCAGATCGACAAGGTAATCCGCATCGACCAGTCGCCGATCGGCCGCACGCCCCGCTCCAATCCCGCAACCTATACCGGCGTGCTGACCGCGATCCGCGAGCTCTTCGCCATGCTGCCGGAGTCGCGGGAGCGCGGCTACAAGCCGGGACGCTTCTCCTTCAACGTGACCGGAGGCCGATGCGAAGCCTGCCAGGGCGAGGGCCAGCGCCGCATCGAGATGAACTTTCTTCCCGACGTCTACGTGCTCTGCGAGGTATGTAACGGCCGCCGTTACAACCAGGAGACTCTGGCGGTCAAATTCAATGGCTACTCCATCGCCGACATTCTCGACCTGGCCATCGAGGATGCGCTGCCGGTGCTGACCGATATTCCTCATGTACGGCAAAAGCTGGAGACGCTGCTCGACGTGGGCCTGGGCTACGTCCATCTCGGGCAGGCGGCCACAACTCTCTCCGGCGGCGAAGCCCAGCGCATGAAGCTGGCCCGCGAGCTCTCCAAGCGGCAGACCGGCCGCACGCTCTACCTGCTGGACGAGCCCACGACCGGCCTGCACTTCGACGACGTCCGCAAGCTGCTGGAGGTGCTGGACCGGCTGACCGACCTGGGCAACACCGTGATCATCATCGAGCACAATCTGGATGTGATCCGCAACGCGGACTGGATCGTCGATCTCGGCCCGGAAGGGGGAGAAAACGGCGGCCGGATCGTGGCCGAGGGCACTCCGGCGCAGGTGGCTGCTACACTGGGCTCGCACACCGGGGAATTTCTCCGCCGCTATTTTCCTGAAGGCGCCCCGAAACCATTGGGAGGCTCCGATCGTCCAGCGACCGTTCCAAACGGCAACTCTTCCGTCCGGGCTGCTGTCAAAAGTACAGCCCGCAAGGCATCCGTTGCCGCCAGGCCGCGCAGGTAGTCAGGGCGTCTAAGATCTTCCATGCCGATTGATCCGGAATCTCCGCCTTCTCCGCCCACCCCTCACGTCGAGATCGAGAGACGGCGCGTACCGGCCGCACCTCCAGCTCCTCAACCGGACCTTTCCGGGCTGGCTGCGAGCTACGAGGCGCTTGCCGAGCCTGGCTACCAGCGCTGCGCGCCCCCGGCTTTCCTGCGGCCGCTCCGGGTACGGCAGATTCCCAACCTCGGCCACACCCTACTGCTGCTCGTCATTGCGGGGGGAACGCTCTTCATCACGGAGATCGCGGCCTTTTCCGTCGCCATGGGCATGCATATGTTCGGGAGGGAGAGCACGCAGCAGCTCCTCCGCGATCCGCGCCTGCTGATTCCCACGATGGCCCTCAGCTACGGCATCGCCCTGCTGATGGCGCAGGTTATCTTCACCAGGCTCTGGAAGGAGCCCTTCGCCCACGGAGTTCGATGGGAGCCCTCCATCGTAGGGCGCCGCTTCTATGCCTTCCTCGGCCTGGGCATCCTGCTGAGCTTTGCCATTCAGCTTCTATCGAACTACCTGCCGATTCCGAAGACCCTCCCGATCGACGACTTCTTCCGCACTCGCGCCGATATCTGGCTGGTGGCCGTCTTCGGCACCTTCATCGCCCCGGTGTTTGAGGAGCTCGCATTCCGCGGCTTTCTCTTCCCCTCGCTCGCCTCCGCATGGGACTGGGTTGCGCAGAGAGGCGACGCTTCCCGCCGAGAGAGTTCCGTATGGACGGGAGATGTGGATGGGCACTCGCCGGAGAGCGGGAGTTGGAACGGGCGCGCAGGGGAGCCGGAAGAGAAGACGGCCGATCCGGCGAGCGCCGATCCGAAGTGGAGCCTGGGGGCGCTGATCTTCTCCTCGGCGATCACCAGCATCGGCTTCGCGCTGCTGCATGCCGACCAGCTCGCCCACTCGTGGGCGCCGCTGATGGTGCTCTTCGCGGTGAGCGTCATCCTCTGCCTGGTGCGCCTGCGCGCGCACTCGCTCGCCGCCAGCACGCTGGTGCACGCCACCTACAACGGGACCATCTTTGTGCTGATCTTCATCGCCACCGACGGCTTCCGGCACCTGGACAAGATCAACCAGTAGGGATTTGCCCTTTTTCTGAGGGTCCTTTCGGTCAGTGGAGAACACAACGGCTCGGCTGCACCAGTCCGGAAAAATCTCCGCCTGGGCTATGGGCATAGGCTCCGATCTTCGACCCCTCTCGCCGGTCGCGCACTTGTAAACTGATGTCAATGACCATCGCGCATCGCAATGCTCTGCTGAAGATGCTGGCCCGCACCTCGTTTCGCCTGGGAGAGTTCAAGCTCTCCTCCGGCGGGACCAGCGACTACTACATCGATTGCCGCACCACCACACTCAGCGGAGAGGGCGGCCGGCTGACCGGGCTCACCATCTTCGACCTGATCCGCGAGCACCAGTTGCAGCCGCGCGCGGTGGGCGGCCTCACCCTGGGAGCCGATCCCCTGGTCTGCAACGTCGCCGCGGCCAGCGCCTGGCACGCTCTGGAGGCTCCCGGCTCGCCGGTGATCGACGGCTTCCTGGTCCGCAAGGCGGAGAAGGCGCACGGCACGGGGCGCAGGATCGAGGGCTTTTGCCAGCCCGGGGTTCCGGTGGTGATCCTCGACGATGTCTGCACGACAGGCGCTTCCACGATTGCCGCGATCGAGGCCGCGCGCGAAGCGGGCATGCACGTCGCGGGAGTGATCTGCCTGGTGGAGCGGGAGGAAGCGAAGGGCCGCGCCGCGGTCGAGGCAGCCGCCCAGGGCGCGCCTTTCTTCCGCGTCTTCAGCGCGGATGAGGTTCGCGCCGAGCACGTCAAGCATCTCGCCATGGAGTTCGCTGTTGGGGAGTCGTGCATGGCCGCCGGGGCAGGAGCATCCGGCGGTTACCCGCTCCATATCCTGAGATGGGGGAGTATCTCAAGATATGGAGCCGGCCTGTCCCTACTGGCGCAGGGATGAAACCGCACCCGGTTGAGGAGTGGCTGCGGCTGAGTTGGAAAGCACCTGAACCTGCACCCGGCGATTCTGCGCCCGGCCGGCCGCGGTCTTGTTGCTTGCTACCTCCTGATCCTTGCCGATCCCGATGAGGTAGAACTTGTGCGGAGGCACGTGATAAGTCGAAGCCAGATACTGGACGACGGCTTCCGCGCGGCGCTGGCTCAAGCCGTAGTTATAGTCCGCGCTGCCAACGGAATCCGTCCCGCCGGTCACCTCAAGAATGTACGACTTGGTGGAGTTCAACTGGCTGGCGAGCTGGTCCAATTGCGCTTTGTCGGTCTTGGTGAGGACGGCCTTGTCAAACCCGAAGGTCACCGAGACGTTGCCCACCTGCTTGTAGTTGTCCAGGTTGGAGACGAGGCTGGCCAGCGAGTCGGCACGATTGACTGCCTCCTGCGCGCTGCTCTGGGCCTGATTGGCGGCCTGGGTAGCGGTGGTTGCATTCTGCGCCGCTGTGCTGGCCGACTGCTGCGCTTGTTTGATTCCCGCCTGCGCGCGCTCGTCCACGCCGCGGATATCCCGGTTATTGGCTGCCGTCGCATCATCCAGTTCATTCGTCTTCTGGATCAACGGAGCGGTCTGGCTGCGTACATAGTTCTTGGTTGAACAACCACTGACTAACGTCAACGTCACCGCCCCCACTGCAACGGCTGAGAGGCAGGACAATCTGGAAAACTCGTTCATAGGTTTTTCTCCCCCGTGTTGCGCGGCCCTCGATCTTCTATTGGAGTCCTTCCCCACCAGAAAAAGGGCGTGCGAACTCCCGGCTCTTTGGTGAAGTGGATGCACGGCGCATGCCAAAGGATGTTTTCAGCGATTCTTATTGATTCCACTAGAGTTAACTAACAATTGGCAGAGACGTACGGATCCCGGGGTGGGTAGCTTTTACGCTCGACAGCGTATTCCCGGCCGGCGGCTGCAGAGGCCCGGGCAGTGGAAGCGCAGCGGTTAAACTGTAAAAGGACCCGCCGATGGACCTCCAGGAAAAGATCCGCACCCTTCCCGCCCGGCCCGGGGTGTATCTCTATCGCAATGCGGAAGGGGTGGTCATTTACGTCGGAAAGGCGAAGAACCTTCGCTCCCGGGTGCGTTCCTATCTGCTGGATTCCTCGCAAGCCAACGCCAAGACCGGCTCGCTGATGCGCGAGGCGGTGGATCTTGACTACATCCTGGTCGAGAACGAGCAGGAGGCGCTGGCGCTGGAGAATAACCTCATCAAGCAGCGGAAGCCGCGCTTCAACGTGCTGCTGCGGGATGACAAGACGTATCCCTATGTCAAACTGACGCTGGGCGACCGCTACCCCAAGGTCTTCGTCACCCGCAGGCTGCGCAAGGACGGCAGCGCCTACTACGGCCCCTTCTTTCCCGGCAACCTGGCCCACCGGGTCGCCGACCTGATTCACCGGAGCTTCCTGATTCCCAGCTGCAAGGTCGATCTCTCCCGCTATCATGCGCGGCCCTGCCTGCAGTACTACATCAAGCGCTGCCTGGGCCCCTGCGTAGAGGAGCTGACGACGCCGGAGATCTATCGCGAAGCGGTGCGCGATGCGCAGATGTTTCTGGAAGGGCGGCAGACGGAGCTCTCCCGCTCCGTCGAAGCGCGCATGCAGACGGCCGCGGCCGCCGAGCAGTTTGAGCTCGCCGCCAAGTACCGCGATCTGCTGGTGACCATGAGCCAGGTGCAGGAGCGGCAGCGCATGGCCACCACCGAGGGTGACGACGCCGACGTCTTCGGCTATCACCACGAGAACGGGATGCTGGCGGTCAACCTCTTCCACATGCGCGGCGGCAGAATCGTCGACCGCCGCGAGTTCTTCTGGGAGGATCTTCCCGAGTTCCCTCCGGAGGGCGAAGCCGCCGAGGAATCCGCGGAGGCGGCTGCGCAGCTCGCGCAAAACGAGGCTCAGCCCTTCGACGCGCCGTCCTTCTTCTCCGCCCTGCTCAAGCAGATTTATATCGATCAGCAGTACGTGCCGCGGGCGATTTATGTGCCGGTGGATTTTCCCGATCGCGCCGGCCTGACCGCGCTGCTCAGCGAGCGGGTGCATCACAAAGTGGAGCTGCTGGCGCCGCAGCGCGGCGAAAAGCGATCGCTGGTTGATCTCGCGGGACAGAATGCCAAGCAGAGCTATGACCAGCGCTTCCGCGTGCTTAAGCCCTCGATGAAAGCCATTCAGGAGGCGCTGCAGGATGTGCTCACGCTGCCGGAGCTTCCGCGCCGCATCGAGTGCTTCGACATCTCCCACATCCAGGGATCGGAGACCGTCGCCTCGATGGTGGTCTGGGAAGACGGGGCGATGAAGAAATCGGACTACCGCAAGTTCCAGATCAAGACGGTCGAGGGCGTGGATGACTTCGCCTCCATGCGCGAGGTGGTGGGCCGCCGCTATCGCCGCGTGCAGGAAGAAGGACGGGCGATGCCCAGCCTGATCCTGATCGACGGAGGCCTGGGCCAGCTCCACGCCGCCGCCGATGCCCTGGAGCAGCTCGGCCTGACCACCCAGCCGCTCGCCTCGATCGCCAAGCGTGAGGAGATCATTTACGTCTACGGGCAGGAGGACGAGCCGGTGGTTCTCGAGCGGCGCTCTCCGGTGCTCCACCTGGTGCAGCAGATCCGCGACGAGTCTCACCGGTTCGCGGTGACCTATCACCGCAAACGGCGGGAGATTCGCGATCGCAAATCGGAGCTCGAGGAGATCCCCGGCGTGGGGGCGCAGACGCGCAACCGCCTGGTGGCCCACTTCGGCAGCGTGCGCGGCGTGGAGCAGGCCAGCCTGGAGGCTCTCTCCTCGGTCGTCTCCGGCAAAGTGGCCTCCGCCATCCATGACCACTTTCATCCTCAGCCGCTGGTTCAGCTCGGAACTACCCCGCCCGATTGAAGAGGCAGATTTGAGATTCAGTCAAGGAGGGGCGTAGACTTTTCTCAGCGCCGGAGGTATCCCCTCAGGCTCACTCTCTAACCCAGGAGTTCTTAATGGCTGCAAAGGTCTGGACCCGTCCTGATTTCGAAGAAATTAGCCTTGGCTGCGAGATCAACACCTACGCTCCGGCGGAAATCTAACTCTTGTTTTTGAAGCTCCTCGGAACGGCCGCCGGCGGCGGCGTTCCTCAGTGGAACTGTGCCTGTGCGCTGTGCGATCTCTGCAGAAGGGATCCAGAGCGCATATCCCCGAGGCTACAGACCCAGGCGATGATTTCGGCGAACGGGACGCGTTGGTTCCTGATCAACGCGTCGCCGGATCTCCGGCAGCAGATCGAGGCCAACCGGGAACTATGGCCCTCTGCTCATCTCGGACGGCGAAACACTCCAATCGCGGGGATTGTTCTCACCACGGCCGATCTCGATCAGGTTCTCGGACTCCTGCTGCTCCGTGAGTTCCAGCCCCTCACCGTCTACGCGACGGGCCTGGTGCGGCGGGTGCTTGAGGCCAACAGCTTTTTCCGCATGCTCACGCGCGTCCCCAATCAGCTTGCCTGGGTAGAGATCACCCCGGGTGTTCCCTTCTCTCTGGATGGCGTGATGTGCACTCCGATGCCGCTCTCCGATTCACTGCCCTATTATGCGCGGGAGTTTTCCGGAGACGATCGCGGCGAGGCCGGCCTCGGGCTGATCTTCAATTCCGGACAGGCGCGCGATTCCGGACAGACTCGCGTAGCTTACACTCCCTCCCTTCCCGCAATCACCGACGAGCTGCTCGCGGCTTACGCATCCTGCGACGTCATCCTGGTGGATGGAACCTTCTGGAGCGACGCCGAGCTCAATCGAACGCAGGCAGGCACTCCGCTGGCGCGTTCGATCGGCCATATTCCGATGAGCGGAGAAGATGGAACGATCGCGCAGCTTGCGGGAATCACGAGACCGCGCAAGCTGTTCACCCACATCAACAACACCAATCCCGCACTCGACCGGAGCAGCCCGGAGGCCACCTTTGTGCGCGAGAGCGGATGGGAGCTAGGGCACGACGGATGGCAACTGAACTGACTGAACAAGAGATCTCCTCCGGCCGCCTCCTCACCCGGGACGAGCTGCATGCGCGGCTGCGGGCGGTGGGCGAGCTGCGCTACCATCACCGGCATCCCTTCCATCTGCGCATGCATCAGGGCGAGCTCTCCCGCGGCCAGCTTCAGGCCTGGGCGCTCAACCGCTACTACTATCAAAGCCGCATTCCCATCAAAGACTCGCTGGTGCTGGCCAAGAGCGATGATCCGGCGTTTCGCCGCATCTGGCGCAAACGTCTCCTCGACCATGACGGAGATCAGAGCGGATATGGAGGCATCGAGAAGTGGATCCAACTGGCGGAGGCCACCGGACTCCGGCGTGAACAGGTGGTAGCCTGCTCGGGGCTGCTCCCCGGCGTGCTCTACGCGGTGGACGCTTACCTCTCCCTGGTCCGGGACAACTCGCTGCTGATCGCCGTCGCATCCTCCCTCACCGAGCTCTTTTCCCGCGACCTGATCTCGCTGCGCATGGACCGGATGCGCATCCACTATCCCTACCTCGAGCGCGGCCTGGCCTACTTTGAGGGGCGGCTGACGCAGGCTCCGGAAGATGCCGCCTTTGCCCTGGACTATGTCTCGACCCATGCGAAGACCCGCGAGCAGCAGGAGCAGGTGATCGGAGCGCTGGAGCGGAAGTGCTCCATCCTGTGGGCGCAACTGGACGCCATCGACTACGCCTATGTTCAGCCTGGCAATATCCCTCCGGGCTGCTTTGTTCCAGGAGACGGACCATGGATCTGACGGCAGTGCCGCGCCTCTCCGCCGGATGCCGGCTGCATCGGACGGAGCCTATCCTTCTGATCCCCGAAGGCGCATTGAAGCTGGCCGGGCCGGCGCGCGAACTGCTGCTGCAAGTGGATGGGAGCCGCAGCGTGGCCGAGATTATCGGCCTGCTGGCCGGGCAGTATCCCGCGGCCGATCGCTCCGAGATCGAGCGGGATGTGGTCGGCGTGCTGGACCGCATGCAGCAGCGCGGCGTGATCCGGGTGAATTGAATGCCTGAGGCCGGGTTCCAGACGCCGTCCGCGCCGCTTTCGCTCATCGCGGAGGTGACGCACCGCTGTCCTCTGCACTGCCTCTACTGCTCCAATCCGCTGGAGTTGAAGCGTGCGGCGGAGGAGCTGACGACGGAGTCGTGGAAGCGGGTCATCGCCCAGGCCGCCGAGCTGGGCGTGATGCATCTGCACCTGACCGGCGGCGAGCCCCTTGCCCGCAAGGACCTGCCCGAGATCATCCGCGCCGGCCGGGACAACGGTTTGTACGTCAACATGATTACCTCAGGCCTGGGCCTGGATGAGGAGCGCCTCGGCCGCCTGGTGGACGCGGGCCTGGAACATCTGCAGCTCAGCTTTCAGGATATTGAGGAGACTTCGGCCAACCACATCGCCGGCGCCCGCGCGCATGCGCATAAGCTTTCGCTGGTTCCGGTGCTGAAGAAATCTCCCATCGCCTTCACCATCAACCTCGTTGTCCATCGCCGGAATCTCGACCGGCTGGAAGAGTTCATTGCCCTGGCAGAAGAGTTTGCCCCCGACAGGATCGAGATCGCGCACGTGCAGTACTACGGCTGGGCGCTCAAAAACCGTGGTTATCTCATGCCGTCCAGAGGGCAGGTCGAGCGATCGCTCGAGATCATCCGCGCGGCGCGTGAGCGCCTGAAGGGCCGAATCCACCTCGAGGCCGTCGTTCCCGACTACTTCGGGCGCTTTCCCAAGGCGTGCATGGGCGGGTGGGGGCGGCAGGTGATCCTGATCGATCCCATTGGACAAGCACTTCCCTGTCACGCCGCGGCGGTGATTCCGGGACTGGAATTCGACACTGTGCTTGAACGTGATCTGGCGTGGATCTGGAGCTCCTCGAAGGCCTTCCGGCGGTTCCGGGGCGAAGAGTGGATGCCGGCGCAATGCCGCTCCTGCGAGAGGAGAACGCAGGACTTTGGCGGCTGCCGCTGCCAGGCCCTGCTGTTGACCGGCGACCCCGAAGCGATCGATCCGGTGTGCAGCTACAGCCCGCATCACGTCCTGCTCGAATCGCTGCGCGAGCCTGCGGAGAGCCCGCTCCCGATCTGGAGATCGTAGGCTTCTTCCGGCGTTGATCTTTGGGCGCACCTGGACACCTGCCCGTTCCGGTCGTTCTAGCGTCATGGCGAGACCTGCGCCACCCGCCGGTTCAAGGCATCCTAAACATACCCGTTGCCATTGAACCCGATCAGATTTCCCCCCGCGTCATACGCGTACGGATCGCCCGCATGGCCCAACTCTCCTTCTGCAGCCACGGGGAGATGGTGCCCCGCGTTCGTTCGCCGCAGGCGGGCGTACGTGAGTCAATTC
>DASYYO010000009.1:0-17510 GCA_035933805.1 Acidobacteriaceae bacterium
ACGACCGCGCCGGCTGTCACTCGTGACTTTCCGATCACATTTCGTACGAATTCCAGATTGACCGTGTCGCCGAGGTCCGGGAGTTCCGTCGCGATTTTGAGCCTGCCGCTTCCCGGCTGGGAATCGCTGTTGTGTCACCCAGGAGGCCCTGAGGGAAATCAGGAGGAGAGATGAGAACCAGTAATTTTGCACTCAGGCTGCAACCGTCGTTGCTGGATGAGGCGCGCAGAGTTGCCGAGGAAGAAGGGGTTGCGCTGAATCAACTGATCAACGTGGCGGTGGCGGAAAAGCTCTCCGCCATACGCACGGAAACCTTCTTCCGCGAGCGTGCTCGCCGGGCGAGCGTTCCTGAAGCGATCGGAATTCTAGGCTGGCTGGGGAAAGACAATCTTCCCATGAAGGGCGACGAACTCGCGGAAAGCGAAAGACTCTATCCTTCAGAATCCACAGGCAAGACCGTTCAAAAAGTCCAGGAAAATGCCCCAGCGGACTCGACCGCAGAGATCTTCGTGAGGCAGGAAACTGCGGCTTTGACGATGAGCGTCACCAGCCGCAAATGGGCAACGGAAGCCTTCGACCATCCGGGCTTTCTCGTCCGGCACGTTGAACCACTCAGGCAGGCTCATTCTCCCGCGCCGCGCCCGGGGACTCCGAGCCGGTGGATCTCTCCCGCTCGACCGGCAGGACCCACTTCAACGGCGAGCGCACGATCTGGCCGAGCAGGAATCGCAACAACTGCAGTTGCTCTCTTCCCGGCACATCATAAGCGCGCAGCGCGACGAAGGCCGCGATCAGGAAGCTGACGCTCAGGTTCAGCACAAAGGTTGCGCCGATGCCGGCCACGGCGTAGTAAAACCAGTCGTGCCCGAAGGAACTGGTGCCGAAGCGGGCCGCGGCCAGCGCCAGTGTTCCGGTGGTGAGCGTCACGTGGCGCACGTCCATGGGAATGCCGAAGAAGCGGCAGACCACCGGAGTAAAGCCCAGCAGAAATCCCAGCGCAATGCTGGTGCTCCAGCCGGCGAGATTGAAATCGATCCAGTTGGCGATGCTGCGCATCCGGTTCTCTCCCAGGCGCGCGCCCAGGGGATGCTGGCGGACCGCAGCGGTAATGCGGTGATAGACGGCGAAGTTCTCGCACCAGCCGCCGATCAGCGCCGCCAGCCAGAGCAGCACTCCGGTGACGGCGGCGTAGATGATCGTGCCCGAGGTGAAGGGGTGCAGGGTTTCATAGACGTGCCTGGCGCTCGCGGCCGGCAGATAGGAGTGCGAGAACATCACCCGCCACAGGCGCTCGAGGGCCACGGCTCCGGCGCAGACGGCGATCACATTGGAGATGGCGGCGGCGAGCTGGGTGCGGCTGATGCGCGCGGTGAAGTCGGCGATCTTGCTCCAGCGCGCGTAGCCGCGGTTCCGGCGCACGATTCCGGCAAAGGCCGCGGCCGTCGCCGAGGGCTGCTTGGTGGCCAGGGCCAGGCCGAAGACCTGCAGGAGAATAAAGCTGATCGAGTAGTCCAGGCTGTTGAGCAGTCCCTCGACGAAGAGCGGCGCCTGCGCCTCGACGACGCGCATCTTGATGGCCGCGGTGAGCACCGTGAGCAGGCCGCCGCCAAAGGCCGCCAGCCACATGCCCCAGTACTCCCGCCGCGAGTGGGCGATGTAGTGCTCCCCGCTCACTCCGGTGCGCTCGACGGTCTTGCGCGCCAGCAGGTCGAGATTCTGCTTGAGCAGCGAGCGCAGGCGCTTGTCTTCCAGGCGCCCCTCGATGAGATCGTTGAGCAGGCGCCGCGCAGGCGTCGAGGTCCTGGGCTCCGCGCCTTCGCCGGTGAGGGCTTGTGCCGCTCCGGGATCAGAGAACGAAGGCTCGCCGCCGCCGAGCTGCTCCGCCAGCCGCTCCATCCGGGCCAGTCCCAGCTCGATGCTGCGCAGATCCAGCATCAGATCCGCGCTCACTCCCGCGCCTTCCATGTGCAGGTGGACCATGTCCAGATCCTCGCGGCACTGGCGCACGCAGGCTCTCCACTCTGCCAGGCGGGCCTCGGCGGCTCCGCTATCACCGGCCCGAACCAGATTCTCGGTGGCGAAGATCAGCCGGTAGAACGGTGAGCTCTCCACCGGGAGCTGGCCTACCCGCTCGCGCACCGCTGCGCTTACGCCTCGTCCGGCGGTGCGCGTGGCCATCAGGCACAGCGCCTGGCGTAAATCGCCATCGATTCTGGGCGTGGATCGCGCAAGGCCTGCCGCCTCCTCCGCTGCGGGCCAGAGGACGGCGCGCAGGCGCTCGAAGAGATAATCGGGCAGATCCAGAAATCGCTCGACATCGCGCGAGGTGGCGAAGAGCGTCACCACCAGGCGTGAAGCGTCCGTCTCGGCGCGCGCGCTGGGCAGAAAGCGCTGCATGAGCCGGCGCAGGCCCTCGGTGACGATCGCGTGGTGGGCGGGCAGGCCCGCCTCGGCGAACAGCGAGACGGAGTTCAGCTCCGCGAGCATGGCCTGGAAGGAGTCCTGGAAATCGAGCCGCAGCAGATCCTCGTGTTCGAGCAGCCGGATCCAGCGGATCAGCCGTATGGTAAAGGCTCGCTCGCTCGCTCCCGTCCAGATGCTTCGGAAGAGACGGAGGAAGGCGGAGATTCGGGATTGCAGGCCGGCAGAGCCGGCGAAGGCTTTGGTCCTGGCCCGGAGTTCGTCATCCACGCGGAGAAAGGCCGGCCGTTGGCGCGGCCTTCGCAGCCGCCGCATGAATCTCCGGATGGAGCGGGTCAGCTTCACAGTGCCTCGAAGCGCCGCGGCTTCAGGAGACCCGCGCCGGGCGCAGCTCGTCGATCGCCAGGGTCAGAGCGCGGCTCAACTCCTGTTGTACGCTCTCGTCCAGCTTTGCGCCGCCGATCGTGAGATAAAAGACGTCGATCGCAATCTCTCCTTCAGTATCGATCAACGCTACTTTAATGTTGCAGTTGTGCGCGGCCAGGGTGGTGGCGATCTGCCGCAGCAGGCCGGGGCCATCCTGCGCTACGACCTGAAGAAGAGTGCTGTGAGTGGAAGACTCGTTGTCGAAAGCCGTGCGCGTCTCCACGTTCACCATCGTGTTGGCGCGCGGGGCAAGCCGGCGGCGGCGCAGCAGCTCTTCGATGGGAAGCTTGTTGGAGACAACGTCCAGAACATTCTGCTTGAAGCGGTCGACCTCGGAAGGATTGAGCTCGAGGGTGCGGAAGGGGTCGGAGAACTGGAAGGTGTCGACGATGATTCCGGCATCGTCGGAGAAGGCGTCCGCTTTGACAATGTTCATTCCCCATACGGAGAGCACGCCGGCGATATCGGCAAACAGCAGCGGGCGGTCGCGGGTAACCAGGGTGAGCTCGTGGAGCTGGCGCAGGTCGCGCAGGCTGAGCTGTGCGGAGGACCGGTCGAGCTGAACGGCCATCAGAAAATGATCGCGAATCTGCTCCGGCTGGCGGGTCTGCAGATAGCGCTGCGGCAGGCCTTCGAGAAAGGTGCGCAGCTGGGGTCCGCGGTCCGGCACCAGAGCCAGCATGCGCTTGAAGAGCGTCGGGTCCACAGCGGATCGGTATCGCTCCTGATCGACGCTGCGATCCATGAAGTTCGATGTGGCGATGTAGAGCTGCCACAGGTTGTCGGCCTTCCACGGCGTCAAGGCATCCGGATTGACCGCCTTGATGTCGGCAAAGGTCATCAGGGTGAGCATCTTGAGATGGTTCTGGGAGGCGACCTTCTCGGCGAAGACGCGGATGGTCTCCGCGTCGAAGATATCGCGGCGGAGCGCCACCGACATCTCCAGGTGATTGCGAATGAGCCGCCGGACGGTATCGCGCTCTTCCGCGTCGAACTCCAGGCGCGCCAGCAGCCCCTCGGAGATCTCCACGCTGGCGACCGTGTGGTCGCCGGTGCGCCGCGCCTTTCCCGTGTCGTGCATCAGCAGGGCGAGGAAAAACAGGTCCAGCCGGTCGATCTCGCCCAACAGGGTGGCGTATCGCCGCTCCCAGGAGAAATGCGGCTGGCGTAGAGTGTGGACGTTGTCGATCACCAGGAAGGTGTGCTCATCGACGGTGTAGCGGTGATACGAATCGCGGATCACCAGCGAGTCGATGCCGTGGAACTCGGGGATGAGCAGCTCCAGGATGCCCAGCGCATGCATGGTGCGCAGGGCGTGCGCGGCGTGCGGGCCGAGCAGGATCTCCCGCAGCCCGTTCCACAGGAAAGGACCCTCGGGCATATTCACGTCGAGGATTGGAAGCGCATCGGCGAGCCGCTCCTCGGCGTGCTGCGTCAGGCGGTAGCCATGCGCGGCGATCAGGGCAAAGACGCGCAGGATGTCTTCCGAGTCGGTGAGCATCGCCGCGTCGGAGATATCGATTCGCCCGTCCTCCACCATGAAGTCGGTTCCCGGGATGGGCGTGCGCTTGCGGCGGAAGTGTTTGTAAAAGGATTGCCGCGCCGGCGGCAGCCCCTCCATCAGGAGCATGGCGCGGCGGTAGACCGTGCGCGCGTGGCGGAAATAGGTCCGCATCCAGTAGGCGGGGTCGGAGGTGCCCTTGGTCTCCAGGCCGATGCTTCGCGCGGCCGCCTCGTCCTGCGCCTGCCAGTCCAGGGTATTGTCGTCGCGGTGATTGCGCAGGTGCAGAAAGCAGCGGGTGGCGCTGAGGAAGTCGAAGGCCGCGACCGCATCCTCGTTGCGCACCGCATAGAAGGAGTTGCCGGGAAAGGTCGGCCAGTTCTTGTGCGCGTGAAGGTGGTTCAGCACCGTGAGCCAATGGGCCAGGTGATAGTCGCGCAGCCCGCCGGGACACTCCTTGATGTTGGGTTCGAGGTGGAAGATGGTGTTGCCGTACTTCTGGTGCCGCGCGCGCGAGAGCTCGGCGATCCGGTGCGCCACGTTGCTCCACTCCCGCAGCACCAGGCCGGGGAGAACCTGCGTTTGCAGCGCCTGAAAGGGCGCGTAGTCTCCCGCGACGAAGCGGCGGTCGAGCAGCGAGAGGGTGAACTCGAGATTGTCCGGATCGTAGCGGTCGCATTCCTTGAGAGAGCGGGTCGCCGGGCTGGCGCGCAGGCCGATATCCCACATCGCCTGGTTGCACGCCCGGATCGTCTCCTTGAACTCCTTCTCTGCCCGCTCGTCGGCGCAGAGGTACAGGATGTCAACATCGGAGTAAGGGAAGAGCTCCTTGCGTCCAAACCCTCCGCAGGCCACCAGCGCAACGCCCGAGCGCACCGCGGACTCGCTCAACAGCAGCCAGAGCTGCTCGCACAGATGGTCGACCACCAGCGCCCGGCGCCGCACCGCCATGGTGCCGTCGCCATTGCGCTCAAAGGCCTTCCACATGACCGAAGTCTCGTGCTGATAGTGCTCTCGAAGCTGCTGGATAGACGTGAATGAAGGTGTCATGTCGATCGCGAGTTACAGAGATGCAAATATCCGCCGGAGAATGCCGCGTTCCGGAACGGCAGTTGAACCAGAGTCCTGGAGCGTGTGCACGGCGTGGTGGAGGCAAGAGCGCCGCGCCTTCGATGCGTACGAAACCGGCCCCGGATAGCGGGATCGATGAGCCGGCTGCCTGATGCACCCGCTCCTTCGACCGCGGTGAAGGTGACGTTCCCTGGTCTTGTCCGTTTCCCGGTCGAAACAGCAAGCCGGAATTTCCTGGCATTCCCCGAGAGCGGGGGAAAAATGAATCAGTGGCGGCCGCTGAATGGAACCCGCGGCATCAGCCAAAAGTGTGCGTTCGCGGAGCAGGCGGCCGAAGGAAAGGCCCGTCTCTCCCGTGGGACAGCCCGGGCTCTGGCGGAAACCCCCGCGCCCGGGAACTCCTTGCGGCGGCGGAAACGATTGCCTGGCCCGGGAGCCGGCCGCCTTCTTCAGAGAAAGCGAAGAGGGCGCCGCGCCAGCAGGTCAGAGAGCCGACAGGCCGCGTTCATCGTTGCGGATACGGATGGCTTCATCAATCCTTGAGATAAAGATCTTTCCGTCTCCGATCTTGCCCGTTCTGGTTGAGGAGATGATCGCCAGCACCGCCTTCTCCAGCAGCTCATCGGGCACGACTGTCTCCAATTTGATTTTAGGCAAAAGGTCGACCGTATATTCACGGCCCCGGTAAAACTCAGTATGCCCCTTCTGGCGGCCGTGTCCGCGCGCTTCAAGAATGGTCATGCCTTCGACGCCTATTTCGAGTAAAGCCTCTTTTACCGCGTCGAGTTTCGATGGCTGAATGACAGCTTCAATTTTTTGCATAGTAGAGTCTCAAGGTAGCAAAAGAATCCCCTGGTGTGGAGTGATTCTGCAAACGTCGGTTGAAAATAGTCCGGGCAAAGAGTTTCGAGCTAAGTTGCCCAATCATAACCCTCCTCGCCATGCTGGCTGAGGTCCAGCCCCTCTGTCTCCTGCTCCGGGGTCACCCGTAAGCCAAGGGTCAGGTCGACGAATTTGAGAATGAGGTAAGTGCCGGCGCCGGAGAGCGCCCAGGCGATGCTCACTCCCACAAGTTGGTTGAGGATCTGGGTCCAGTGGCCGTCGATTGCGCCGGAGGGCAGCACATGGCCCTGGGCGTCGGTGAAGATCGGGTTGACCGCGCTGGAGGCGAAGACGCCGGTCAGGATGGCTCCGATGGTGCCCCCGGCCCCGTGGACCCCGAAGGCGTCGAGGGAGTCGTCATAGCCGAACCAGCTCTTCACCAGGGTGACCATCAGGAAGCAGAAGATCCCGGCCACAAAGCCGATGATCAGGGCGGGGATCGGCTGTACGAAGCCGCTCGCCGGAGTGATGGCCACCAGCCCGGCGACGGCTCCGGAGATGGCGCCAAGGGCGCTGGGCTTGCCGCGTTGGAACCACTCCGCCAGCATCCAGCCGATAGCCGCCGCCGCCGCGCCGAAGTGCGTGCTCACAAAGGCGCTCGTCGCCAGCGTCCCGGAGGAGAGCGCGCTTCCCGCATTGAAGCCGAACCATCCCACCCACAACAGGCACGCGCCCACAAAGCTGAGGACCACCGAGTGCGGCGCCATGTGCTCCCTGGGGTAGCCAATCCGCTTGCCCAGGTAGAGGGCGCATACCAGGGCGGAGATCCCTGAGGTCACATGCACAACGGTTCCTCCGGCGAAGTCCAGGGTAGGAATGAGGCCTCCGGCGGCGTTGAGCAGTCCGCCCTTGCCCCACACCATGTGCGCCATCGGGTCATAGATCAGGATCGACCAGAGGACCAGAAAGGCCGCCATGGCGCTGAATTTCATCCGCTCGGCGAAGGCTCCGGTGATGAGCGCGGGCGTAATGATGGCGAACATGAGCTGGTAGATCATGTAGGTCTGGATGGGCAGCGTGGGGGAATAAGCCGGGTCCGGCGCGAGACCGACTCCGCGCAGGAAGAGATGATGGAAGCCCCCGACAAACGCCGTGCCCGAGTCGAAGGCCAGGCTGTAGCTCAGGAAGGCCCAGACTACCGTGATAATCGCCATCATGGCGAAGCTCTGCATCATGGTGGCGAGCACATTTTTCTTGCGCACCAGGCCGCCATAGAAGAGCGCCAGTCCGGGACCGGTCATCATGAGCACGAGCGCGGAGCACAGCAGCATCCAGGCATTGTCGGCGCTGGCCTGCGCGTGCGCGGATGCCTGTTCGAGCTGAGCCAGCCGCTCTGCGGTATTTGCTGCCGCGGCATTGCCGCCGGGCGCGATTGCAAAGGCTGAAAGGGAAGAGAGGGCGCAGAAGAGAAGGCCCAGCAGCGGCTTACGAAAAGAACGAAACATAAAACTCCGGCGATTACGATCGAATTGATCTTAACGATTTCGAAAATCCGTGAAACGATGAGGCGGCCTCGGGCCCGTAAGAGCGCGCTCCCGGGAGGAACGATCGCGCCGGCAACCAGCCCCGGCGGGGTTCTGCTCGCCGTGAGCCGGCAAGAGTGCAGGTTGCTGTGGGACCGCTCGCGTCCGCTGCCGGCGAATGGATGCCGCGGCCGGGAAGCGTCTGGAAAAGACAGGGAAGTCGAGTCTGGGCCCCGAAGCTACAGTGTTCATTGCAAACATGCTTTTACGTTACTTTTACATTGTTTTGCCGCCGCCGGAAAGTAGCGCGGCCCCGGGATCCGCTTTCTGCGGCTCTTTTGCATCCTTTGGAATCGCCCCTCCTTCTTCAGGAGAGACGGGCGGAATCTTTTCCGGCCAGTGCAACCCCGCGGCCTGGGCTCTGATTCCGGAGCTCCAGTGCCCCTTCCGCGGGTGAGAAGAGCTATAGTGGAGGGATGAGCCAGCCGGGCAGTGATCGGTATTTCTTCGGCGCGCTGGATTCGAGCGCCAAGAATCAGCAGAAAGTTCGTGAAGTGACCTTCGGCTACGAGCAGCCGGAGGGCGTTGTGCTCACCACACTCGACCACGCCGTCAACTGGGTCCGCAAAAGCTCCATCTGGCCGATGACCTTCGGCCTGGCCTGCTGCGCCATCGAGATGATGTCGATGGGAGGCGCGCGCTTCGATGTCGCCCGCTTCGGAGCCGAGGTCTTCCGTCCTTCTCCGCGGCAGTCGGACCTGATGGTGATCGCCGGACGCGTCTCCCAGAAGATGGCGCCGGTCATCCGCAGACTATATGAGCAGATGCCGGAACCGAAGTGGGTGATCTCCATGGGCGCTTGCGCGACCTCGGGCGGCGTCTTCAACAACTATGCCCTGGTGCAGGGCGTCAATCAGATTATTCCGGTGGACGTCTATGTTCCTGGTTGCCCGCCCCGGCCCGAACAGCTCATCTACGCGATTACCCTCCTGCAGGAGAAGATCCAGAATGAGACCGGGAGCCTCAGGAAGACTCTGAATCTTCAATAGCCCGGCCGGGCCCGCTTCTATTAAAAGTTGCACAATTTGTAGTACAGTGGTCGTCAGCGCTTTTTCGTGGCGCAGTGTTGTGTAAGAGGCTTTTTCCGATGACGCCGACAGCGATGGTTACCAACTTTGCTCATTGACATCAGCTGTTTAGCTTCTAGGCAACTCCAGGGAATAAAAGTGCTCTAACCTCTCAGGTGGTGTACGCTTAAGGTTGCCTTGTTCTTTGTCGAAGATTGCTGTGAGATCGTAATTTTCGTGGAGATGCCGGTCCTGAACGCCTGACCGGAAGAGTTTTCTGTTTGACTTTCCAAAATAATTAGTTAGGTTGCGGAGGATAGACGCATGCACTCTAGTCCGTTAAGTTCTCTGAGCCGAATTCTGATCGTGTCATGTGCTGTGGGGCTAAGCGCATCCACTCTCTCAGCCCAGAGTTCGGCCAGTCCAGCATCAAAGCCGGCAGCTTCTTCAGGACCGCCGGCGTCCAAGATGGATATCTTTGCGGGATATTCGTATCTGGCGCCTCACGGCTCAGTCACGATCCCGGGTGGCTCGAACATCGGAATTAATGGACCGGTGTCATACTCGTCGATCGACTACGGCGCGATCGGCAGCTTCAATTACTTCTTCAATCGCTATGTCGGCGGCCAGTTTGAGATGGGTGCGCATCCCGATGGACGGAATGATGGAGCCTATACCACTGCTCTTGGTCTTATTTTCCGTTATCCGATGGAAGGCATGACTCCCTTCGCCCATGGCGACGTGGGCGCAGTCAAGCTCGGCGGCCCCTACAAGCAGCCCTATACCTGGGGCACCGCGCTGACCATCGGCGGCGGCCTCGACTATGATCTGCCGTTCTTGAACCACCACCTCGGCCTTCGCCTCTTCCAGGCCGACTACGAGTACATGCACGACAACTTTGGCCCTCAGCCCCCGTATCCGACGGGCGGCCGCGCCAATCTCAAGAACGCGCGCTTGAGCACCGGTCTGATCTACCACATGGGCAGCATCGTTCCTCCTCCGCCTGTGACCTACTCGCTCGCGCTCAGCCCCGATTCCGTCTACCCGGGTGACCCGGTTACGGTAACCGGCACGGCCACCAATCTCAACCCGAAAAAGACGGCCACCTATAGCTGGACGGGCTCCAACGGTCTGGCGGTCAAGGGTGACACTTCGACCGGGCAGATTGACACTTCCAGCCTGGCCCCTGGAACCTACACCGTCACTGGACACGTCTCCGAAGGTCAGAAGCCGGGTCAATTCGCGGATGCCACGGCCAACCTGACCGTCAAGCAGTTTGAGCCGCCGACCATGAGCAGCTGCTCGGCGAATCCGACCACGGTTCAACCTGGCGGAACCTCCACAATCACCGCGCAGGCCACCAGCCCGCAGAACCGTCCTCTCACCTATACCTACAGCGCGTCCGCCGGCCAGATCAGCGGCACCGGCAACACCGCCACGCTGAACACCGCAGGCGCTCCGTCGGGACCGATTACCGTAACCTGCAACGTGCAAGACGACAAGGGACAGACGGCCAGCTCCACCAGCACCGTGAACGTGGAAGCTCCGCCGCCTCCGCCGCCGGCTCCCAAGGCCAAGCAGCTTTGCTCGATCACCTTCGATCGTGACAAGCGCCGCCCGGGCCGGGTCGACAACGAAGCCAAGGCTTGCCTGGATGATGTCGCTCTGAACCTGCAGCAGCAGGCCGATGCCAGCGCAGTCGTCGTCGGTGAAGCGGCTCCCTCCGAGCGCCATGCCGACACGCTCGCTGCACAGCGTGCCGTCAACACGAAGGACTACCTGGTGAAGGAGAAGGGCATCGATGCTTCCCGGATCTCGGTACGTACCGGAACCCAGGGCAACAAGGAAGTCGAGAACTACCTGGTTCCTGCCGGTGCGAACTTCGACAACGACTTCCCGGGCACCACGCAGGTGGATGAAAGCAAAGTGGCTGCGCAGGCCAGAACCCGCCCAGCCGCCCATCACAGACGGAAGGCTGCCCCGGCTGCGAAGTAATTCGCAACCCGAGAGTAGCTCTCCAGCGGTACATGGGGTGACCGGTTCGTACCGGTCACCCCTTTTATTTCACTTGACCCTGCCGGGATCCCCGGTAAACCTTAGAACTGCCCTACCCCGTTCTCTGAAGTGAAAATCATGAAGCGATTTACGCGTACCCGTTCTACCGGTCTCTCCGCTCTCCTGCTTCTCGCGTTTTCGTTCTCCCTTCCCGGATTCGCCGCCAACCACGATTGGATTCCCGTTGGGCCGGACGGCGGAGACGCACGCAGCTTTGCCGCCGATCCCGCAAATCCCAGCCATCTCTATCTCGGGACCACCAACAGCTGGATCTATGAAACCGGTGACGGCGGAGCAAGCTGGCGGCGCCTGGCCAAGCTCTCCAGGAGCGAGAACCTGATCGTCGATAACATCATCGTCGATGAGGCCGACCCCAGGACCGTCTACGTCGGCGCCTGGGTGGTTGATCATCCGGATGGCGGTCTGTTCATCAGCCATGACGCCGGCAAGAGCTGGAGCGCTGTCGCCGCAATGCAGGGTCAATCGATCCGCGCGCTCTCCCAGGCGGCCTCCAATCCCAAACTTCTGGTCGCCGGCACGCTGAAGGGTGTCTTCCGCAGTGAAGACGGCGGCATGCAGTGGAAGCAGATCACGCCGGTGGGCAGCTCCGAGCTGCATGAGGTCGAGTCCATCGCCATCGATCCCAAGGATCCCGCGACCATTTATGCCGGGACCTGGCACCTGCCCTGGAAAACGACCGACGGAGGGGCGACCTGGCACAACATCAAGCAGGGCCTCATCGACGACTCGGATGTCTTCTCCATCATCATCGATCCGGTACAGCCCCAGGTTGTCTATACCAGCGCTTGCTCAGGCATCTACCGCAGCGAGAACGGCGGTGAGGTCTACAAGAAGGTTCAGGGCATTCCTTCGACCGCGCGCAGAACCCGCGTGCTCATGCAGGATCCCGTCAACCGCAATGTGGTCTATGCGGGCACGACGGAAGGACTCTACAAAACGGTCAATGACGGTGTCACCTGGCAGCGCATGACCGGGCCGGATGTCATTGTCAACGATGTGCACGTCGATCCCAAGAATCCGCAGCGGGTGCTCCTGGCGACGGACCGGAGCGGGGTTCTGGCCAGCAACAATGACGCGGTGAGCTTTACCCCATCCAACGCCGGCTTCTCCCAGCGGCAGGTCGCCAGCCTGCTGGTGGATGCGAATTCGCAGACCATCTATGCGGGCGTGCTCAATGACAAAGGCTACGGCGGCGTCTTCGTCTCCTCGGACGCCGGCGGAAGCTGGCGCCAGCAGAGCAATGGCCTGGAAGGCCGCGATGTCTACAGCCTGGCGCAGAGCGCGGACGGTTCCATCCTGGCTGGAACCAATGCCGGCATCTTTCACCTGGCGGGAACGGAGTGGCAGCGGGACGGCAAGATCCTCAAGCCGGAAGAGAAGACCTCCTACGTCGTGCGCAAAGGGAAGCGCACCAGGGTGGAGAAGACGGTCTTTGTGCCCGGCGGAGAGATCGACGGCAGAGTGAGCGCGATCGATAGCGGCGGCAATCTCTGGGCGGCTGCTGCCTCGGCCGGAATCTTCCTCAGCGACGATCACGGGGCCACCTGGCGCGGCGGCCCGGTATTGGGAAATACCGGCTTCCTCATGATCGCCAGCCACGGATCGACTATTCTTGCGGCGCAGCGGAAGCTGATGGTTTACAGCCCGGACGGCGGGGCAAACTGGCAGCCCCTGAGTATGCCGGAGAAGCTGAACTGGCTGAATGCGGTGGCCATCGCTCCGGATGGAAGTCTCTGGCTCGGCGGCCGCGAGGGCGTCTTCTTCAGCCAGGACCAGGGCAAGAGCTGGCAGGCGATGTCGAGGCTTCCGATCACCGACATCAGCGCGCTGAGCTATGATCCCCACATGAAACGCATCCTCGTCACCTCCTGGGAATCCACATGGATCCTCGGGGTAGACCCGGCCGACCGTACCTGGAAGTGGTGGGATGCGGGCTGGCCTTTGCGCAACGTCCGCTCCTCCGGTGAGAGGCTGCTCGGCGCATCGCTCTACAATGGTGTCGTGATCCAACCCAGTGCGTTGACCACCACGGCGTCCATCGGCGGCCGCTAGCTCAGCAGTCCACACCGGGAGCAGCCGGCCGGCCCACTCGGCCTTCTGCAACAGGGAACCCATGTGGAGAAAAAATCGAATGCAGCGCGCCGGCCCGGAATCCTCCGGGCCGCGTGCATTTGACCCGCTCCTCGCTCCGGACCGCGGTGTGAACCCCGGGCCGCGGCCGGAGATCCGCGTGCGCGCTTACCGCAGGCACGATCTGCCGCGGCTCTATGAACTGGACCAGAGCTGCTTTCCCCCGGACATCGCTTATTCTCGGGCCGATTTGCGGTATTTCCTTGCCAGCCCACGCTGCTTCTGCTGGGTGGCGGAGAGCCCATCCGATTCAGTGGCGGGGTTCATCATCGTCGAGCGTGTGCGGCGCAGCGGGAGCATGACCGGGCACATCGTAACCATCGACGTTGGAGCGCAAATGCGGCGCCAGGGTGTGGGCCGGCTCCTGATGGAGACTGCGGAAGAGCAGCTCACACGCGAGGGAGCCATCCTGATGAGCCTGGAGGTGGCGGAGGACAATCTTCCCGCGCAGGTGTTTTACCGCAGGTTGGGCTTTGCCGAGGTAGGACGGATCCCGAAGTACTATGCCGCCAGGCAAGACGCGCGGGTGATGGAGAAGCGCCTCTAACGGGTTCCCAGGGAGCGGGGAAAGATCAGGATACCGGAGTTACCGGGAAGGCAGGCCGCGAGGCAGGCTTTCTCTGCTGCTGCCGCCGGAGCGCGGCTGACTTGCGTCGATGGTTCTTATGGAGCGAGCCGGATTGATTCAGTCGGATGAGGGATAAGCCGCAGGTGCGGCAGGATTGCGCCGATGCGGCCTCTCTTGAGGAGAGGCCGCAGGTGTATGGCTCGCGCTGCAAGGTGAGAGGCGCCTCAATGCAGCAGGGAATAGAGCTTCCAAACGCCCAGTGCGAGACCCATCAGGCCGGCCTGAATGCCGAGAGCCCAGGCTACACCGCGGATGCATCCAAGGCGCGTTTGTGGCGCACATTGCTGATCTGCAAATACGCTGTTGCTATACCCGGAAATCTCAAAAGGAAGCTGACCGGCTGCCGTGTTGCGTGTGGGGACGAGGAATAATCCGGACTGGGGAGATGGCTTTTTTATGCTGGGAAAAACCTGGGTGCCCATACGAGTCCTCTCGGATACTGAGTCTATCGGGCAACCGCGGAAAGTCTACAGGGAGTTCTCTACAACTTTCGGTGCGTAACCTGGGATCGTATCGGTTTGGATACTGTTTCGATTGCAAAATGCGGTCTCGCGCAGGCGGACGGCGCACCCCGGCCTCCGGCGGGCTCCGCCCGCAATTTCAAAGGAAAGAGCGAGATCCTCCTTTGCGGAAAGGCACCGAAAGAGCTGCGGACGAAGCCGGGGACGGCAGGAGCGATTCAGCCACAGCAGCTGCGACCAGGGGTTGTATGTTGCAGAATGGTACAGAGATAGGCAGCCCAGGCACGGCTCCCAGGCACGGATCAAGGAGAGCAGTCGAGGAGCCGTCAGGCGTCCTGTTTCAGAGTGATGACCGTAAGCTCGGGAGGGCAGCGGAAGCGGAAGGGAACACCCACGGTGCCGATTCCGCGGTTGACATAGAGCTGCAGCCCGTTGCCGAGGCGGAAGTGACCTTCAATATATTTTTTTCCCAAAACCGGAAGGTCGAAGGGCCGCATCCACGGGATCCGCACCTGACCTCCGTGGGTGTGTCCGGAGAGAATCAGCGAGACCGGATGACCCACAACCTGGTCGGCGAAATCGGGCTCATGGGAGAGCAGGATCACCGGTTCCCCGGCCGCGCCGCGGGGCAGGGCCTGCGAGAGATCCGGTCTCCCGAAGAGAGCGTCATCGAGGCCGGCAAGCCAGATGCGATGCCCGCCGCGCTCGATCGCCACGGAGCGGTTGGCTAACACCGGGATGCCGTGCGAGACCAAAGCGTCCTGGATGGCCGCGCGCGCCACCAGCACGTCATGGTTGCCCAGGATGGCATAGGTCAGAGGGCAGGTGAGCTTGCTGAGAAGCTCCGCGCAGCGGTAGCCGGCCGCGATCGACGAACGAATCGACGCCGGCGATGACGCCGGCGATCTGGTGACGAAATCGCCGGTCAGCACCACCATGTCCGGCTGCAACGCGTTCATCTTGCGGACGACTTCCTCGAGAAAGAAGGCTTCTGTGAACTCTTCCAGGTGAATGTCGCTGAGCTGGACGATCCGGAAGCCGGCGAAGGCATCCGGCAGGCCGGGAAGGGCGATGGTGCGGGGCGTCACATCGATCAGGTGGCGCTCGACCTCGCCGGAGTAGAGAGCCATGCCGGCAACGCCGGAGGCGGAAAGCGCGAGAAAGCGCCGCCGGGTCAACCTACGGGTGGATGAGGTCTGGGAAGTGCTTTCGGCTGGCGAGGTCTCAATCATCTGAAGACCCCGGCGGCCGTGCCTGAGAGCGCCAGCTCCGACAATCGTCGTTGACCATCTCTCTCAATTCTAGAACATCCCGGGGCGCCCCACCCAAACAGCAGAAATCAGGACCCTTGCCAATCAGGGAGTGAAGACCTGGCGCAGCGCGGGATAGAGCTTCTGGTAGCGGCGGTAGCTCTCCTTGAGAGCGGCCACGGCTGCGGGCTGGGGCTCGGTGCGGGAGGCCACACGGACCACTGCATCGCAGGCGCCGTCGACCGACGGCCAGAGCCCGGCTCCCACTCCGGCGAGCAGAGCCGCTCCATAGGCAGCGCCTTCTTCCGCGGCGACGATCTCCACGCTTTGTCCATAGACGTCGGCCTGAATCTGACGCCACAGCGCCGAACGCGCGCCTCCTCCTCCGAGGCGGATCTCCCGGATCGGAATATGCAGCTCCTCGAAGATGGAGAAGGTGTCTTTCAAACTGAAGGTAACGCCTTCGAGAATGGCGCGGAGAACATGACCGCGGCCGTGGTTCGCCGCCAGGCCGACCAGGGCGGCGCGGGCGTCGGGATCGAGGTGCGGCGTGCGCTCTCCCATCAGGTACGGCGCCCAGAGAACGCCCTCGGCTCCGGCGGGCACGCGAGCCGCCTCCTCCGCGAGCAGGTCGTATGGATCACGCTCCTTCGCCCCGGCCCCCGTCCCCAACCCGAAGGTGTCGCGAAACCAGCGCAGGGAGAGCCCGGCGGCTTGCGTCACGCCCATCACATGCCAGCGGCCCGGTACCGCGTGGCAGAAGGTGTGCAGTCGCCCGCGAGGATCGGTAAAGGGAGCGTCGGAGGCGGCAAAGACGACTCCGGAGGTGCCGATTGTGGCGCTCACATCGCCCGGACGCACAATGCCCATGCCCGTCGCTCCCGCCGCCTGATCGCCGGCTCCAGCGACAACCGGCGTTCCCGCCTTCAGGCCGGTGCTCTGGGCAGCCGCCTCCGTCACCCGGCTCACGATCTCGGGCGACTCGAAGAGCGCCGGAAGGCACTCGGGGCTCAGCCCTACAGCCTCCAGCATCTCGTAGGACCAGCGCCGGTGCACGACGTCGAGCAGCAGCGTGCCCGAGGCGTCGGCGACGTCCGTGGCGCGCACTCCGGTCAGGCAGAGCCGCAGGTAGTCCTTGGGCAGAAGAAAGCTGTGGAACCGGCTCCAGATCTCCGGTTCGTGCGCGCGGACCCACAAGAGCTTGGTCAAGGTAAAGTTGGTCAGCGCGGGATTCGACGTCAACTCAACCAGCCGCTCCGGGCCCACGGTGGCGTTCAGGTACCGGCACTCTTCCGCGGTGCGCTGATCGGCCCAGATGAGCGCCGGGCGCAGCACCTGGTCGTTTTTATCCAGCAGCACCGCTCCATGCATCTGCCCGGTGAGGCCGATGCAGGCGATCTCCGAGGCGGCAACGCCCGACTCGCGGAGCAGCCTGGCGATGGCTGCCTGCGAGGCTCTCCACCAATCGTTCGGGTCCTGCTCTGCCCAGCCTGCCTTGAGCGATCGAAAGGGCACATGTTCCTCGACCGCAGAAGCTACCACTGCGCCCGACTCGTCAATCAGAAGAGCACGCGACCCGCCGGTGCCGACATCGATTCCTAACAGCTTGATGGCTCTACCCTCGTCTGCGCGCCGGCATCCGCTCCTCAGGGAGAGACGCTCACCGCCGGGCCTTTCCTTCAGCCCGGACCGCAAACAAGCCATAGCATAACCCGTCCTCGCCCTGCCGCCCAAAGACTGGTCCCAGCGGGCCGTTTCGTCCGGAAAGAGCTGTCCGCAAGTACGTAGAGAGGCTATGCTGCTAGATGGCAAGGAGCCGCAGATGGCATTTCCACTCTATTCCGCAAGTCTGTCTCGCCAACTGTCCGGATTCTCCAAAGGATGGGCGGTGGTTCTGATCGTGCTCGGGTTCGCCGCGCTGGCGCTCCCTTTTGCAGCCGGCATCGCCATCGCGATCGCCCTGGCCATCCTCGTCGTCGCCGCAGGAATCATCCATCTGGCGGGAGCCTTGGCGGTGCGCTCCTCCGGAGGGTTCTTCTGGAGGCTGCTGGTGGGCGGCGCTTACCTGATCGCGGGCGTCTACCTGCTGCTGCGGCCCGGGCTGAGCCTGGTCTCCCTCACGCTGCTGCTCGCG
>DASYYO010000015.1:0-18935 GCA_035933805.1 Acidobacteriaceae bacterium
CCGGAATCGGCTATGTAGCATTGGTGGCAAACAGCAAGCGCGGCGAGGAGATCCGCTGCAAACTGGAGCAAAAGGGAGAATCCGCAGCAACGCTGGCGGCGCTTCGGTCCCCGGCCGGGCTGCGCATAGGAGCGGAAACCCCGGAAGAGATTGCGCTCAGCATCCTGGCGCAGATTGTCGCCGAGAGAGCGCAAAGCAGAAAGCAGCGTTAGAAGGGGCGCGGCTTACTGCATGCGGTCCGGGGAAGAGACTTCCATCTCGCATTGTTCGATAATGCGGTCACTGCCGGAATCCTGGGGCGCCTCGCCGGAAGGATTGAGATTTAAAGAAGCAGTGGAAACGCCTCGCCGGATCGCCACCATCTGGCTCATCACGCTTAGAGCAATCTCTTCCGGAGTGGCGGCGCCCAGGAACAATCCCGCCGGCGCGCACACGCCGGCGAGCTTTTCCTCAGAGACGCCTTCCGCCCGCAGATATTCGAAGACCAGCCTGGCCCGGTGGCGGCTCGCGATCAAAGCCACGTAAACCGCCTTACAATCCAGCGCCTTCTTGAGCCAGAGGTGATCTCTCTTATGCTGGGTGGCGATAACTACAAAGCTCTTCGGTCCGATTGGGCTTTCGGTGAGATCGAAGTCCTCGGTGATCAGATGGTCGGCGAGCGGAAACGCCTCGCGTTCGGCGGCAGGGTCATTCACGGCGACGGAAAAGCCCATCAGGCTGCCGAGCGTAGCGAGGGTCTCGGCGATGCGGCCATGGCCCACGACCAGCAGCTCCGGCCTGGGCAGAACAGGCTCGATAAAGACATCCATCTTTCCTCCGCAAGGCATGCCCACTCCCAATTCCTCATCGGTCATGTCGACGGTGATCATGCGCGGCCTTTCGGTCTCGATCGACTTGAGCGCCTCGCTCCGGACGGCGCTCTCCGCGCAACCGCCGCCAACCCATCCGAGCAAGAGCCTGCCGGAGGCATCGATAATAGCCTTGGAGCCTCTCCGGGCAGAGGAAGAACCCTCCACCCGCACCACCGTCGCAAAGGCGAAGGGACGGCCCTGGGAGGAGAGTTCGGCGGCCTGCTTGTAGAGGTTGGAGAACATCTCTGATGCGCTATCATATGCTCTCGCTGCACCGCACTTCAACGCACCGTGCGCAGCGAGCATGAGGATCTGTCGTGTATAGCGAACGAGTCCGCGAACACTACGCCCACCCACGGAATGCGGGGAGCGTGGCTGAGCCCTCCGGAAGGGCGGTGGTGAGGAGCCCCGTCGACAGCGACACGGTGCTCATCACCGTTCGCATCGAAGATGACCATGTTCAGGACGTGAAGTTCAAGTGCATGGGCTGCGCAGTGGCTATCGCCTGCTCTTCCATGGCCACAGAGATGGTCCTGGGCCAGCCTGTCGAAGAGGCCTACCGGATTACCGAGCAAGCCGTGGCCGATGCGCTTGGCGGAATCCCTGAGTACAAGATGCGCTGCAGCAATCTGGCGCCGGAGGCGATCCGCAGGGCCATCGACGACTGGAGACAGCGCTCAAGCTGAGAATTCCGCTGTCGTGCAGCGATGGCAGGGCCTGTTCACACGATTGGGCGGAGGGACGGGGCCAATTTTCCCGATTTCGTCGTCGCTCGCCGCTCGGAGATTCGATATCCGTCGCTCCTCACTCCCAACAGATAGAAAGTTGGGAAACTCGAGAAAATCGGCTCCCGTCGCCGTCATCTTAATCGTGTTAACAGGCCCCAGATGCAAGAGCTGGCTACGGTGTTACCTTTACTAAGGTGTTGGCGGACAACTCAGGGTTGCAAGGGGGGCGCCGCCCTTTTTTTCGCGAGAGATCTGTCTTCTCCGCCGCGATTTGCTCGGACCGTTTCCTAAGGAGCTGCACCCATGCTGAGTGCTCCGCCCGCCAAACGCTGGAAGCGCCGCGACCTGATGCGGCTGGCTCTCCTCCTGCCGGCGGGTGCATTTCTCTGCCGCTATAAGTCCCTCGCCGCTTCGCTTGCCGGCAAGGTCAAGATCACAAAAATACAGGCGATGGCGCTGAACAACATCGCGGGGAATTGCCTGATCCGGATTGACACGGACAGCGGCCTCACTGGCTATGGAGAGGCGGGAGCCACGGGACCGATCGCGCGAGCGCGCATCGAGACGATGAAGCCGCTGCTTATCGGACAAGATCCCCTCGATATCGAGGTTCATTTCCAGAAGATGAGCTCGCTGATGTACAACTACGTGGCGCACATCCCAACGGTCAGCGGCATCGACATGGCGCTATGGGATCTGGCGGGCAAGATCCTGAACCTGCCGGTCAGCATCATGCTAGGCGGCAGGTTTCGCGAGAGCATCGACCTGTATTCGCATGGCATTGGTCTAAACATGCTGGACCCGGCCTCCTGCCGGGAATGGGCGGCGAGAATCCGGAAGATGCCGGAAGGCTTTACCGTTTTCAAGTGCGATATCCACACGGTGCTCGGAGTGCCATCGGGCGAGTTTGCCCGAACTTTGACGACGCAGCAACTGAGCAAAGTACACCGGGCCTATTCCAATGTTCGCGAGGCAGTAGGCGATGAGATCGACATTGCCGTCCACTGTCACGGGGAGTTGGACACTCCCAGCGCAATCGGCGTGGCCAAAGCCGTGGAACCGATCAGTCCCCTCTGGATCGAGGATCCCCCGAATCCTGTCTTTTCCGAAGGCTGGCTGGAACTGCGCCGGGCAACCGGCGCCCGGCTCCTCACCGGAGAAAAGCTGGAGCTGGTGCGAGGCTTCCGTCCCTTTCTGGACAGCGGAGCGGTGGACATTATCCACCCCGATCTGGCCTTCGCCGGGGGCATTACTGGTACCAGGAAGATTGCGGATTTCGCCGCCCTCTCGCGAACTCCGGTGGCGCTCCACAACGTCGGCTCCCTGGTGCTTACCTACGCCAACGCACAGTTTGGCTCGTCGATTCAGAACTTCTTCAAGTCAGAGAGCGCTCTCGGCCGGGCGAACCACTTCATCGAGGGGATGGCGGCGAGCAATCCTCCGCAGGTAAGCAAGGGTGAGCTGAAGGTTCCCGAAGGCCCGGGACTCGGCATCGACTTGAATCCCGATTTTCTGCGTAGGAACCTGATGGACGGTGAACCGTTCTGGAGTTGAACCTGATACGTCCTGGAATGGACTAACCCCCTGCTTATAAATAGAGAGATCAAGACCACCAAAGGATCGGAAGAAACCAGATTTATGAGAAAGCTCGCATTACTCGGAGTCGTGCTGCTCGGAACCGCTGTCCAAGGGCTCGGAGCGAGCGTTTATCCTGTCCGCCTGGACGATGCCAGGGCGATTTATCTGACCCGCGATCAGTTCGCCGTTCAGGGCGACGGCAAAGCGGATGACAGCGCAGCCATTCAGGCTGCGATCGACAAAGTTCAGGAGACGGAGGGGGAGGGAATTGTCTTTGTGCCGCAGGGGCGGTATCGCATTACGCGGACCATCTTTGTGTGGCCGGGAATCCGAGTGATCGGCTACGGGGCGAGCCGGCCGGTCTTCGTTCTGGCGGACAATACTCCCGGCTTTCAGCAGGGAATCGGGTACATGGTTTTCTTTGCAGGATTTCGCCCGGGCAATCGCCGCACGGCGGGGTTGCGGGCGTTTCTGGGGCCTGCGTTCCATTTTCCTCCGACGCCTCCCGGCACTGTTCCTCCCATTGGCACTGTTCCTGATGCGAATGCGGGGACTTTCTACTCCGCCATGAGCAACATCGATTTCGAGATAGGCAGCGGGAACCCGGCGGCTGTGGGTATTCGCTTTCATGTGGCTCAGCATGGCTACCTGGCGCACATGAACTTCGAGATCGGATCAGGACTGGCCGCCATCCACGAAGTCGGCAATGAGGCGGAAGATCTGCACTTTCATGGCGGCCGCTATGGCATCCTGGCACGCAAGCCATCTCCGGCCTGGCAATTTACTTTACTGGATTCGACCTTCGACGGCCAGCGCGAGGCGGCGATCCGGGAAAATGAGGCAGGGCTAACCCTGGTCCACGATGAGTTCAAGAATGTTCCCACCGCCATCTCGATCGATCCTCAATACTCAGATGAGCTTTGGGTCAAGGACTCGGTCTTTGAAGATATTGGAGGGCCGGCCGTCGTCATCAGCAATGAGAACAGCCGGATGACCGAGATCAATCTGGAGAATATCGTCTGCCATGAGGCGCCGATCTTCGCCCGTTTTCGGCAGAGCGGCCGGCAGATCGCAGCTCCTGGAAAGACTTACCGGGTTAAGTCTTTCTCTCACGGACTTACGTTGGCAGGCCTGGGAGCAACTGGAGTGATCAAGACCAGGTTCGATGCGTCCCCGCTCGATTCGATGCCGGCGCCAAATGCAACGGCGATTCGCAGCTTGCCTCCGGCCAGCGAGTGGGTCAACCTGCGCTCGCTGGGGGTGGAGGGCAACGGAACGACCGACGATACCGCTGCAATCCAAAAAGCAATCGACGACCATCGAGTGCTGTACGTCCCCAGCGGACGTTACATGGTCAGCGACACGATCACTCTTCGTCCCGACACCGTTCTTATCGGACTCGACCCGAGCACGACGCAGTTCGACTTGATGGAGTCTACTGCCGCGTATCAGGGGCCGGGCGCGCCAAAAGCCTTGTTGGAGGCGCCGCACGGCGGCTCCAATATTGTGACCGGCATCGGGCTCTATACCGGTGGGATCAACAGCCGGGCCGTCGCCGCAATGTGGATGGCGGGCAAGGATTCCTTGATGGATGACGTGCGATTCCTGGGCGGGCACGGAACCAATCTTCCCGACGGCAAGCGAATGAACCCGTATAACAATACGCACACCGCGGATCCGGATATCCACCGCCGATGGGATGCGCAGTACCCAAGTCTGTGGATCGATAACGGAGGGGGAGGCACTTTTGCCAACATCTGGACGCCGGATACCTTTGCCCAGGCAGGCTTGTATATCTCAAATACCGCGACGCCAGGATTCGTCTACGAGCTCTCCAGCGAGCACCACGTTCGTAACGAGATCATGCTCGATAAGGTTGCGAATTGGGAACTGAATGCGCTACAGACCGAGGAAGAGAGCGGGGAAGGACCGTTCGCGTCCTCGCTGGAGATCGCTCATTCCAAGAACATCACGGTAGCGAACTATCACGGCTACCGGGTTGTCCACAGCTACCAGCCGTTCCCCTATGCGATATCCATCACGGACTCGCAGGACATCCGTTTCCGCAATGTTCACGTGGACAGCAACAGTTCCATGGCGTCATGCGATGGAGCGGGCGTCTGCCGGCAGATTGTCCGGTCGAGCAAGGTTTCATTTGAAAATGCGATCGTGGATCCCACGAGTCATGCAAAGATCAGGGACCGGGAGTTCGCCTGGCTCGACGTGCCGGGCAGCCCCGTTCCGCCCCAGGCGCGGCGACCCTCTCCGGTGCTCGCGCCGGGCGCCAAGGTCACGGAGCTGGCCAACGGCTTTGATAACATCTCAGGAGCAGCGGCGGACGCTGCAGGCCGCCTATACTTCGTCGATTCCCGATTTCAGCGAATCTATCAATGGTCGCCTGCGACGAAGAGCGCCGATGTGGTCCGCGATAATCCTCTGGATCCCGTGAATTTGGCGTTCGACAGGGCTGGCGACCTCCTGGTGGTCTCCTCGGGAGGAAAGGGGGAGACTGTTTACTCCTTCCGCCCGGGTTCTCCTGAGGATCAGGTCACCATCCTGCAGCCGGAGCCGGCAGCGGAGCGGCCGGGGATGGAAGCGATTCTGCCCGTGGACTACTGGGTGAACGGCGATTTCACCAATACACTTTCCACCAGCACGTATGAATATGTTTCGCTGGAAGAGATCTTCACCAAGGTTGTCTCCACCAGAAAGCCCAATCAGTATGTCTCTCCGGATCGGAGTGTGTTTCTTCCGGCCGACGATGTCTTCTTGCAGGGTGAGCCCTACTTCGGAACCAAGTGGTCGTATCTTCTGCAATCGTTCGGGCTGGTGAAGGCCGTGCCTGGGCATCTCTTCTATGTCACCAATGAGGCTGAAGAGAAGACCTACAGCGCCCAGGTCAACGCAGACGGTGCACTCTCGGGGGTCAAGCTATTTGCGACACAGGGCGGGGAGAGCCTCGCGCAGGACAAGGAGGGGAATGTCTATCTTGCTGCAGGGGAGGTATTCGTCTACAACCCGGCGGGAAAACTGATCGACACGATCGACGTTCCGGAACGGCCTGTCGATCTGGTCTTCGGAGGAGACGATCACCGTACGCTCTTTATTCTCACGCACTCGACGCTCTATGCGGTGCGTACGCGATACTCAGGACTGTAGAGAGAAGAAGGGCAGCCGTTCTCATCGGAACGGCTGCGCGAGACTGACAGGTAGGAAGATCCCTTCTATGCGCGGCCATTCTATTCAGGAATGGCCGCGCGTCTTTATGCCCTGAAGCTGAGAACCCTCTAGCTCCAGAGAGCATCATCCCAGGATTGCTCCTCGTTCCACTGGGGCGTGGGTTCGAAATAGCCTGTTCCGGGCTTCAAGTGGGCGCGGACCACGTCTTCATTCAGCGTGACTCCGAGGCCGGGCTTGTCGGGAACTTTGATGAAGCCCTTGTCGACGATCGGCTTATCGATTCCCTCGACCATATCCTGCCACCAGGGCACATCGAGCGAATGGTTCTCCAGCGCCAGGAAGTTGCGCGTGGCGGCGGCGCAATGCACGTTCGCCATGCAGCTTACCGGAGTACCGGCGAAATGCATCGCCATCGGAACGCCGTACTTGAACGCCATGTCGCCAATCCGGTGGGTCTGGAGTATTCCTCCCGAGGTTGCAAGGTCGGGATGGATCTTACTGACGGCATGATTGGAGCAGAGCGTCTCAAAATCCTCGATGCGGTAGATATCTTCCCCGGTGATGGTGGGCGTGGGGCTCTGATCGGTGATGTGCTTGAGCAGGTCAGTGTAGTACCAGGGAATGACGTCTTCCATCCATTCGAGGTTGTACTTCTCGTACGCCTTGCCCAGGCGGATGGCGGAATTGACTCCGATATGGCCGAGGTGATCCATGGAGAGGGGAATCTCCATGCCGATCGCGTCGCGCACCGCGGAGACGTACTCGCAGAGCCGGTCGATGCCCTTGTCGGTGACCTCCGCTGCGACGAAGGGATGGGGCTGGGAGCGCATCTCCCACTCGCTCAACCCGGAGGGCATGGTCACGGTGTTGGGGATGCCTTCGAGCACATTGATGCCCAAGTCCATCTTGATCCAGGTGAGGCCCATCACGTCCTTGCGTTCCTTGGCACGCTGCCCGTATTCCTTGGGGTCCATGGACTCGGTGGTATCGGCATAGATTCGGATCTTGTCGCGCCACTTGCCGCCCAGCATCTGGTAGACGGGGATGTTATAGACCTTTCCGGCAATATCCCAGAGCGCCATCTCGATCGCCACGACGCCGCCAGCCTGGCGGGAGTTGCCGCCGAACTGCTGGAGCTTCTGGAAGAGATAGTCGATGTTGAGGGGATTTTCCCCGAGGATGCGGCTCTTCAGCACCATGGCGTAGTTCGGGCCGGCGATATCGCGCACCTCTCCCAGGCCGTACACTCCCTGGTTGGTGTCGATGCGGATGATGGGGCACGGGCTGGGACCCGGCTTTACGACGACCGCGTAGCGGAGATCCGTGATCTTGAGAGTGGACGGGCTGGAATTCGTATTCACGTTTTTGAAGTATGGCTCGGCCTCGGCGACGGCCTTTTTGCCGCCGAACATCGTGCCTGCCAGCATCGCTGCAGAACCTTTCAAGAGACCGCGGCGATTGAAAGTGTTCTTAATGGACATGAAATTTGGATCTCCTCTGTTTTGGTTGACTGTTTTTGTTGCTTTGCTCACCGGCAATAGCATCCTTCGTTTCTGTCGAGAGCGGGCATTCGCAGCCGGGGAGAGATTCCTCCATAGAATCTCTCCTCGAACTGGTTTACAGCCACACTCCTGACAAAATTGAAGGCTCCGAGAAGTCTCTCATGATAACGTCTCGCATGGTTCGCCGATAGCTCACCGCGAAGTGGAACGCATCGTCTTTTCATGGGAAACGCTCGTCTGAAAGTTTACTCTCTTCTTAACTCCAGACCCTGTCATGTGATTGGCGGTTTGCGCGAATAGAAGCAAGGGAGAGTGAGTCGGTGCGAGCCGGGAAGCCGTCCGTTTCGGCAGTGGGGATGGCCGTTTTGCTTATGGGAGGGTACGTGCTTGCCGGCTGTATCCAAAACCCGTGATTGCTCAATGCGGAAGAGGAGCCAAGGAGGAAGATTCCCTCCCCGCCCCAAAAGATGTTCCTCAAGCGAATGACCTCAACTATCCCCACCACTGCTCGCCGGGCGCTAAGTGCGCCTTGGCGACGTCCGGATTGATCTCGATTCCCAGTCCGGGCTTGTCCTGAATCGTCAGATAGCCATTCTCCCAGATGGGGCCTTCATGCACCACGAGATCGGGCCACCAGTCAATCCAGTTGGCCAGTTCGTGGATCCGGAAGTTGCGCATCGACGATGCGGCGTGCGCGGATGCAATTGTACCTACGGGACTCGCGGGATTGTGCGCCGCCGTCCATATGTAATAAAGATCGGCGAGGTCGGAGATACGCTTGGCTTGAAGGAGACCGCCGGATTTGGGGATATCAATGTGTACCCCGGCACAGGCCTGAGACTCGATCAACGTCCGGAATCCTTGCACGCCGTACAGATTTTCTCCGGTGCAGATCGGTGTGCGGGTGGAGCGGGCTACCTTGGCCATGGCGTCGGTGTTTTCCGGGGGAACCGGATCTTCCAACCACATCGGCTTGACGTGTTCCAAAGCATTGGCGAGTTCGATAACGTCCTGAGTATCGTACCGCCAGTGGCACTCCACCGCGAAGTCGATATCCGGGCCGAGAGTCTCCCGCACAACGTCCATTGCGCCGACGACCCGCCGGATGTCTTTCGCGGTGAGATTGCGCGCAAAGGGGTCGTGGCCGGGTTCGGAGAAATGCGGATCTGCCCGCACGGGAATTCCATCCCCCTGGAACTTGAAGGCCGTCCAATTCCATTTCTCGGCCCTTGCTTGCTGGACCTGTTCGCGCCAGAGATTGAGATCGTTCACATCGCCTTTTGGAACCTGCAGCGTACGATAGAAGCGCACCCGATCGCGGAAGCGTCCGCCAAGCAGGTTGCAGACCGGCGTCTGCAGAATGCGGCCGGCAAGGTCCCAGAGCGCTATCTCGATTCCGCTGGCTGCGCTCACGGTGGCGCCCCCGATTGCGCCCGCTCCTGCGCTGCGCATCAGCATCCAGGTGTAGAGCTTATCCACGTTGAGCGGATCCTGACCCAGGATCAGTGGCTTCAGCTGACGCTCGATCAGGTCCTTGACTCCGGGCCCCCAATAGGCTTCCCCGATTCCGTAGAGTCCCGAATCGGTCTCAATCTTGACCAGATTCCAATCCCAGGTGCCCCGGACGATCATGCATTTGACGTCGGTGATCTTCACTTTGTTGCGCAGAGCCGCTGCGGCCCGCTGATAGGGTTGAGCAAAGACGGCCGCGCCGCCGGCGATCATTTTGAGAAATGTTCTGCGGTCGTTCAGCATGAGACGATCTTGACCCCCGTGTGTTGCGAAGCGTTGGCCGCGAGGCGGCCCCGCCGGCGCGAAAACCGATGCAGGGACGGGAAGCCTTCGCCGCCCGTGGTGGTTGAAGGCTTCCCGCTCATCACGAGCATGCGCACCATCAGAAAACAGCCCATGCCTGTGCAGCAGGACGATCCCCATCCTACCGCGCTGGCATGGGCCAATGGATTGAAGCACAAATTTGTGAAGAGACGGATCTAGGGATTGCCGCGACTGCCTTGACGTGCCGGTCTTTCCTGGCATTCATCGCGCGGCGAGGCCCTCCGTCGAAAATCTTCGAGTCTCACGAAAATCGTCTAGAACACCAGTGTGGCGGACACTTGCATGTCGCGGTTATCGAGGTTTGTGCCTGAGATAACCCCTGCGTTCGGGGAGCCAATCGAGGCGTTCGGATTGAGAAAGTTGGGGTGGTTCAACGCGTTGAATGCATCTCCGCGCAAGGTCACGCTGACCGACTCTTTGATCGGGATCGTCCTCTGCAGCGAGAGGTCGGCGTTGGCCGTACCAGGGCCGTAGAGAACGCTGCGCGCCGAATTTCCATAAGTATTGAAGGGGGGAGCTACAAACGCGGTGGTGTCAAACCAGCGGGTCGGCTTGGGATTGGAAACCGTCCCTTTGGCAATGCGATTGGGCCAACTAGGAGCGCCGAAATTGACACCGTTGTTGAGCGTGACCGTGAATGGATTGCCGGTGTTCATGGTGATGATCCCATCCACTTCCCATCCGCCCAGCGCCCATGCTGCCGCGCCATGCTGAGCAAATGCCCTGCCCTGGCCGAAGGGCAGCAGGTAGTTGACGCTGGCGACGAAGCGGTGTTTCTGATCGAAGCCGGAGGCCCCATACCCGCACTTCAGGCAAGTTACCGTCTGAGGATTGCCAGCCGAGCCGCCGCCGCTGGCCGCCGATCCGCCGTAATCCAGAGACTTGCTATACGTATAGCCGACCAGGGCCGTCAAGCCGTGAGAATAGCGCTTGGTGTATTTGACCTCGAGAGCATTGTAGTTCGAGGCGTTGATCTCGTCTTCCTGCACCCAGGTGGAGATGTTGTTCAGGGGCTGGATCAAACGGCGGCTGGCCAGCGTGCCCGCTGAACCGACCCCCGGAGTGCCAGGCTGGACCTCATTTGGGTTATAGGCGTAGGTCAGATGGATGCTGTGACTTCCGGCGTAGGCGATCTCGAGCAGTCCGCTGCCGCTCAGCTGGCGCTCGATATCCAGGTTCCACATCTGCATGTAAGGCGTGGGATTGCTCAACTGATGGCTGATAATGGCCGGCGCGGCCGCGTTGAGAAGGGCGGTGTTGGTTGTGACGCTTTGCGGAACGGTCGTGACGCCCTGGGGAAAGGGATTGTTGATCGCGACGAGGCAATTCGAGCCCAGATTGTTGGGCGTGCAAGGAGTTGAGAATTGCGAGCCAACAGGATTTGTGGTCGGCGCCGTGAAGGTCTGCGAAACAGTAAAGGGAGGGTTCTGGCCCAGTTCGTCTGACGCAGAATAGGGAAGCGGGAAATAGGTGATGCCATAGCCGCCGCGGATCACCATGGTGCCGTTGCCGCTTGTGTCATAGGAGAAGCCTATGCGTGGCGCGATATCGCCGTAACGCGTTTGCATGCCGGCATGACGGTCGACACCATTGAGTCCGGCATAGATGAAGCTCATGGTCTTGTAGTTGAAATTCGCCAGGCGGTTATGGCGCTCGGTCTCCGGCGTGTAGACCTCATAGCGCAGACCCAGGTTGACGGTGAGGCGCGGAGAGACCTTCCAATCGTCGACGCCATAGGCGGCCCATTCGCCGTCGGTGACGAAGTAGGTCTGCTGCAGGAAGTTGCGGCTTCCGCTATTCGGAAAGCCGAGCAGCAGGGCGGCCAGGCCGGAGCCATTCGGTCCGGTCAGCTTGCCAGAGGTGTCCTGCGGATTGTTGGTGAAGTTGTCGTTGAAGGTGAACTGCCCGCGGGTTGTGGTATTGGTGAACGGAGAGGCCATCTGCTTGATGTATCGGCCTCCAAACTTCAACTGGTGCCTTCCCCTGGTCCAGGAGACCGCATCCTCCACTTGGATATTGGTCTGGACGGGGTGTGCAGGCAGAAAGGCCTGGCCGCCTTGGATGCAGGTGAACTCCGCACCGCATCCGCTCCCGATCTGAATGTTCGGTAAACCGGTGGCGTACGGATTGACGTTGACTCCTTGAATTCCAAGAGACGTAGCGGCCTGGTGGCCGAAGTCCGACTGCGTAGTGAAGGGATTGGTGCGCGCGTAGCCCGTGCGGAATTCATTGATCAGCCCGACGTTGAAGACGTGCGTCTCGTTCAAGGCGAGGCCCTGGGCAATCAGCGTCGTATTTTGTTCGCCCGCCACCTGAGGACCGAGATCAAATGTCTTTGCGGCGGCAGCCGGCGTCGGCAGGCAGCAGGTGCCTTGTGCGCCGGTGAGCGGATTTGGAGTGGTTTGAACGAACCGTTCGTAGCTGAACCGGCCGAACATCGAATCTTTGTCGCCCAGCCGATAGTCAATTCGCCCATTGCCTCCGTTGTCATCGATGATCTGATTGGCGGCGGAGGTGTAGTTGTTGAAGCTGCCGCTGGTCTGGGGCAGCGGGTAAATGCTGGCCACGTTCAGCCCGACCTGATTCAAGAGGTTGGCAGGGATGATGTTGTTAGGGAACGGAGTCCGCGTGGCTACCCCGTTCACCACCGTGGTGCTGTATGGGTTGTAGATGGTGATCAGCTGCCCGGCGGCGTTGCGGTAGTTGCTGAAGTCGCCCGTGCGTTCCGCGGCCGTAGGAACGCTATTCAGGTTGACGATGCCCTTGAGGGACCGCTGCCCATAGTAGTCCGAGAAGAAGAACAGCTTATCCCGGATGATTCTGCCCCCCACCGCAGCCCCGAACTGATTCCGCCGATAGGCGGGCTGCAGTTGAGGAGGGGGATTGAAGTAGTTTCGGGCATCCATGTAGCTGTTGCGAAGGTAGTCGAAGGCTTCTCCGTGGAAGGCGTTCGAGCCGGACCGCGTTGAGACCGAAACCACCCCGGAACCCCGCCCGAACTCAGCCGAATAGGTTCCGGTGAGCACTTTGAATTCGGCAACAGATTCGACCGAGGGTTGGACCATGACGGTATTGAAGGTCCACTCGTTGTCGTCGATGCCGTCGATCACCCATGCGCTGGAGTTCGCCTGGCTGCCCAGTGCATTGAAGTCGCTCGCCGCGCGCGGGTTGAAAGAACTCGATCCGGAAAGGTTTTCGCCCGCCTGCCCGGGCGTTACGCCGGGAACCAGGTAGACCAACTGCGCGAAGTTGCGCCCATTCAACGGCAACTGTTCCACCTGACGCTTGCCGATTACCTCGCCCAACTCGGCGCTGTCCAGGCGAATGAGCGGGGCCGAGGCCGCGACCTCGACCGTTTCGGCGACCTGGCCGATCTGCATGGTGAAATCCACGCGCGCGTGCTGGTCCACATCGAGCACCACGTCGCTTGAGACGCTGCGTTTGAAGCCCTGTTTTTCGACCGAGATGCTGTAGCTTCCGGGAATGAGGTAGGGTACGTTGTAGTCGCCGTTCGCGTCCGTTTTATATTGAGACACTGTTCCCTTGCTTGTATCCGTAATTGTCACGGTGGCGTCATTCACGACCGCTCCGCTGGAGTCGTGAACGGTTCCCAGGATCGTTCCTGTGGTCACCTGTCCGAAGGCGGAGCAGGTGAAAAAGGTGAGAGCGAGAATAGACGCGACTATGCCCGATAGTCTGGTTAGCATCGAAAAAGCCTCCTGAATGTAAAGCTGCCGGGAGCCATGCGCCCGCGACTGGGGAGCTCACTGCCCAGAGCGGAGCGTTTTTTTTTAGACTGTTCTCGATCGAGGAACCAGCCGACCGAAATACGCCGCTCCAACGAAGCACTTATACTGTGGCGAAGCTTAGAGAGTCAAGGAGAAAGTGGAACGGTCAGTTCTCCTGTCACTGAGCAAAACTGGCCGATCGCCTTGAGCCGGAACCATTCAATTTCACTGCTTCTATGCACTGGACATCGAATTCAGCGGGGTCCGCTGGTGCTGTCCCCTGCGGGCGCGAGTGCGATCGCGAAGAGGAGTAACTTCTCTACAGAAAGGTTTCCGTTGGCTGGAAACGTTCCCAGAAATTTCCATAGGCCCACCACACTGCCGTTTCATGCTCGCAATTTGGCCGCTGACCACCGGGAACGAAGACAGCAACCTGTGGTTAGCGGTTGTTGCCGAAGTCGGTTTCGCGTGTCGCCGTCGGACGTCTTCTCGGTAGTATGCTCCCTCTTATCTAGGATGTCAGTTTCAGTCAAATGTGACCCGATTGAATGTGGCCGGATTCGATCTGCCGGGAGTCTCTCGCGGGACGGGATCAGCCTCAGGATCGGCGCGTGGCCTTGGGGAACGCGAAGACCGATGTGTGAAGCCCTGGCCGTTATTTTCGGGTAGTTAACTCCTGTATCTCGGCTATCAACCATCCGCTAACGAAATCGTGTCCTTGGGTAGAAATGGTGCGGTAGGCGAATGCCGGGCCTTCCGGCTAATGGAATGAGATTCGGCCGCTCAGGAAAACGACGGTCTCTCAACAGGGAAGAGGAAGATGCGGTGTCTGAGCAGCGTCTCAAGGCGAAGATGCCTTGAAGGGGCCAGACCGGTATGTTCGACGGTCATAGCAACAGATCCCCGGCCTGGTCCTCTCTGCAAAACATTTTGGCCCCGAGTTCGAGGGAAGGGTACTGGGGAGAAATTGCTCCGGATGTGGAAAGAGAGAGGGGACGCGTTCGATCGCTTTCTCGTGTCAGATAAATCAGAATATTTTTTAGAGTGCGGCGAGGTGAGATAGACAGAAGAACAATCATTCCGGCTTCGGCACGCGCCGGATCTCTCCCATCTTGTTACAATCGAACTTGCGGAGCGGGATTGAAACGCACTGGTTTCATTGGCGGGCTTCACCTCCAGGCATTCGTAGCTGCCGCGGCTGTTGGTGTGCTGATCGACCGCCTTCTTGTCTCGTTCATTTTGCCCACCTCGATGGGATGCCGTGGGTGGGGCGTCTCTGGAACTGGGTTCGCTTTCTTCGAAGCGAGCACGGTCTGGGGTGGATTTCGCGACATCGCGGAATTCCTTTGTCTGCTTCTTCTGATTTCCTATCCCGTTCGACAGATTGTCCGCCGCCGTTTTCCTCTGCGGCGAATTTTCTCATTCCTGTTTCAAGACGCGCTTGCCCGGACGGGGTCCGTGTCAGGGGGGTCGATCGCAAATTTCTGCATCGGATGCGTGCACGATCCGTGGCCAGGTTTGGGCCATCTTCCTCTTCGAATCTGACTCTCACTGCGGTAATGATGAGATTGGCTCGCTTGAGCCTTGCAGGTCCGCTTCTGACACGATCGGCCACAGATGGCCGATGGGAGAGAAGAAAATGAAGAAATCGGAAGTGGTGCACGCCTGGGCCTCTATCCTGGCTGGTCGTGCCCCCTCACTTTCTATTGAGATCACCAAAGAGTGTCCTCTTCGGTGCCCGGGATGTTATGCCTTTGATGATGCACACCTGGGAAGCGGAACTCAATTGCGCCAACTCTCCGACTTCAAGGGAGACGAACTGGTCAGGCGCATTCTTGCTTTGATCGATCGTTACAAGCCGCTGCACGTGTCGCTGGTCGGAGGCGATCCGCTGGTTCGCTACCGCGAGTTGGAGATGCTCTTGCCGGAGTTGGATGCGCGGGGCGTCCATACCCAGGTGGTGACGAGCGCCTTCCGGGTGATCCCTGTATCGTGGAGCCGCTTTGAGAAGTTGAATGTGGCAGTCTCGATCGACGGTCTCCAGCCGGAGCATGATGCCAGGCGCAAGCCCGCGACGTATGAGCGCATTCTCAAGAACATCAAGGGCGCCCGGATTACGATTCACTGTACGATCACATCGCAGATCGCACAGCGGCCGGGCTATCTGGAGGAGTTCCTCCGCTTCTGGAGCGGGCAGCCGGAGATCGTCAGAATCTGGTTCAGTCTTTTCACTCCTCAGCGCGGGGCGAGCGACCCCGAGATTTTGACGCCGTCGCAAAGGGCCTCTGTCATCGAGGATCTTCGCCGGCTCCGGCGCCTCTTTCCGATCCTGGACATGAGCGAGGCAGTCCTTCGCGAACTCGCGTCTCCACCGAAGAGCCCGGAGGCGTGCATCTTCGCGCGCACGACAGAAACGGTCTCCGCCGACCTCTTGACCCGGATTACTCCCTGCCAGTTCGGTGGAGACCCGGACTGCGAACAATGCGGCTGTCTCGCCTCCCTGGGATTGGCAGCAGTCGGGCATCATAAGGTTCTGGGACCTCTCACTGCAGGCCAGATCTTTACCGCATCCGACAGGGTGGGGAAGGCATGGAGAAGGCTGGGAAGCAGCCTTTCCCCAAAGCTCCCGCGGGAGCCGGAACCTGCTCCCTTCAAGATCCTCTGATCTTTCTATTGCGGTGCAGGGCACACTTATCCCATGGCCGCGCAGCAGAAAACTGCTGCGGCATCCAGATGCGCGGCGTCAGGCGCCGCTGCTATTTTCCCGCACCGACCGGCTTATAGCCCGAGCTTCCCGCCTTCTTCATCGCTTCCAGACCCTCTTCGAGGCTCAGCAGCGGTGTAGTTTTCACGCTTTTGCAGGATCCGCCTGCGGTAACAGCCATCGCGAAGGCGGCGGCGTTGATGTTGTCCGGCATCTCGGCGACTCCGACGATGTCGTAGTCTCCGAAGGCCAACCAGAAGGCCTCCATACTGCCTCCGAGTTTTTCCGCCACTTTGCGCACGGCCTCGGCGCGGTTTTGCGGGCGCTTAATCATCGCCGCCCAGGATTCAGCGGTATAGGAAACCTGGAACAGATATCTGGGCACGGAATGCCCCCTTTCGAACCCCGGAGTTACCATTCGCAACCCCGAGGGGTCGCGCCGAGTATACACGCGATCTGCCCACGTCGAAGGTTCCCTGATCGGGGTTCCGCGGGGCCGTCGTGCCTGCCCTCACGAAGGCCGCGCCGACCAATGGAAGGATCGCGCGGCTCGGGTACTCGAGGAAGCGGCGCGGAGCGCCTGCTCGAGGAATCCATCTTCCGCCCACGCGCTGGTAGCCCAGTCGGGGCAGATCGATAATCGCCCCGGCGAAGGCCATCCGCGACGCCGCAGAAGGGGCAGCGCCGGAGCGTGGCTCCTACAGCTTCACCGGATGACTCGGATTCCAGAACGGCTCGGTTGCCGGAATGAACTGGATCGGAACTTCTGAGATGAAGGTCTTCAGCCAGTTGGCACATAACAACATCCCGCCCTGCTCGGAAAGAACGTGTCCGACGAGGATCAACCCTTTCCTGTTGCCGGCGGTGATGCTGTCCTGCACGTATTCCACGAGCTCCCACTCACGGGTTTCCCCGCAGATAAGCACGTCGACATCCCGTTCGGAGACGATTTTGATTCCAGGTTCACGGCTTACGAATCCCCAACTCGTCCTTACGTTATGAACGGAAAGCGCCGGGTCTCCAAGAACACGGATGGTCCGGGCCTTGAGCTTGTGCTGGATCTCCTGCGAGAGATGCGCCAGCGAGACTCCATCGAAGGTGAGTTTTCTGGGATTCGCGGGATCGACCACGTTCTTCTCCCAGCCAAGCTGCTTCACCATGCCTTCGGCGATGCCGTCAGGCTGCCGGGCGTGCCAGTGATCGTGGAAGTGAAAAAGGGCGACGTCGTGCTTCTTGCAGAAGTCCAGCTTCGCAAGCAGTGTGGGATCGCCTTGAATGTCTTCCGTATTGTCCTGGTGCAGATAGAAGGGCGTTTCGTGCGTGATGATCATGTTCTTCTTTGCGGCGGCCGCTCGCTCCACCACGTCGAGGGTGGCCATCATCGTCGTAGCGATGCCGATTACAGGGGTGCTTTCGTCGCCGGTTAAGAGATGATCGACTGTCTTTTCACGCCAGGGAATGGCGACCTGTTTCTGAATTCGCTGGACTACCTCGCCGGCTGTGAGTTTCGAAGAGGGCAAGCTCTGCCCCAGGGCGAGCGTTGACAGGGCCGCTCCGCCAGTCGCTACAAAATCGCGTCGTGAGATGGAATTCATTGAGTCCTTTTTCTCTATAGTTTCCCCGGCTGCTGCGGCTTGGCTCCGCCGTGTCGCCGATATTGTTTATTAGGCAAACAATATATGGTGGTACACGGTTTACTTGTGTTATGCGCACAAGAGTATTCTTGATGCACAATGGAATATAAGCATCCAAAACGCAGCGCGCATGGTACAGCTGTCCTATTGTGCACTGCAGAACACGTTGGCTGTTCGGGACTGGTAAAGAGGCCGGGAAGGCAAATTTGAATTGATCTCAATCGAAGAGAAGCGCGCCACTCGGCGAGCCTTTCCTGTCTTGAGGTCTCCTAGACTGCGTCCGGCAGCCAGGCTTGAGAAAAGGCGAGTCTTGGTCCAGACTTGGCGGTGAGGTCCCTTATGAATTTGTTCTATTGGCGACCTATTGCTCTGGGCGTGACGGCATGCACGCTTCTCGGCTGTTCTCGAGCGCGGCCGACGATCGCCGTGATACCGCGGACGTGTGCGACCCTTCTATGGGAGCCGATGCATGCCGGCGCCGTGACCGCCGCGAGACCGAACGCAGTTCACGTCTATTGGAATGCTCCCGCTCAGGACAACGATGTCGAGAAGCAGATTGGTTTTCTGCAGCTGGCATTAGACCGGAACTATGGAGGGATCATCGTCGCGCCGGACGAGACCCTGGCCTTCCGGACTCCGGTCGAGCATCTCCTCGACGAGCATGTTCCAGTGGTGGTTGTGGATGATGATCTTGGGCTTCCTCCAAACTCCCGTCTCGCCTATGTTCTGAACGATGAAGCCGCCGGAGGGGAGGTTGCCGCCCGGAGAGTAGCTGAGCGGCTGGGCGGACACGGTTCGGTCGCCATGCTGGGCATCAACCTGCGTCTCCACAGTATGAAGACGCGGGCAGCCAGTTTCGAGCGCGCGTTGGCGATCGAAGCTCCCGGGATCAAGATCGTCTTCAAGGACTTCGGCGGCACAAATCTCTCCGCGGAGCGGGTGACCGCGGAGAAGATGCTGCACAGCACGCCGCGCGCGAACGCGATCGTCGCGCTCTCGGCGGTTTCCACTCGCGCCGCGTATTACGAAAAAATTAAGCTGGGCATCGGGTCAGATTTGCCTATCGTAGGGTTTGATCAAGACCTGCTGCCCCCGATTCGCGTGGGCGAGATCGACTCCGTGGTCATGCAGAAGACATACCAGATCGGTTTGACCGCGATGCAGGTCATGACCCAACTCATTCGTGGAGAGAAA
>DASYYO010000026.1:0-37077 GCA_035933805.1 Acidobacteriaceae bacterium
ATTGGCGGGTCTGTCGGAGGCATGGACCAGGCTCGCGGCCGCAATCCAAAGGATTCTGGCGGGAGGACAACATGGCAAGGCCGTTCCATGAACTTCGCGAACGATTGCTGCGGGCTGGTGTTGCGCCGCGGCATGTGCGGCGTTATCTCGCCGAACTCTCCGATCATCTCGCCGACCTGACATCCGAAGAGGAGCGCTCGGGCCGCAGCCCGGCGGAGGCCGCGTCAGCGGCGCTGGCGCGGCTCGGCGGCATGGATGTTCTCGCAAGAGCGATGATCGAGAAGCGCGAGTTTCAGTCCTGGAGCGTGCGAGCGCCTTGGGCGACATTCGCGGTCCTCCCGCTGCTCACTCTGGCCGGGGCCTACTTCGTTGCCTGCGCAATCCTCTGGTCCGGCTGGAAGATCTTTCTGCCAGGAACGGAGACGCCATTCGTCCGGATCGACGGATTCGCGATCCTGTATTTTGGCATTGGCAAATGGCTCTACTTCAGCGCGCCGATTCTGATCGGTTGGTTCATCGGACTTACTGCCGCTCGTCAAAGGTTCGAGACAGCGTGGGCCGCTGCGGGCATGGTGCTGATGGCCTGGATGGGCGGGTCGGCTCGAGTCCACGCCGGGCGTGCGGCGCTCTCCGGCGGAGCCAGGCATATCAGCATGAGCTTTGCCCTGGGACCCTCCGCTCAGGATGTTGCCAGTGGCTTGATCCATGCGCTGGCGATTCTCTCATTCACAGCGGCGCCCTATCTCATTTGGCGACTCCGGCGGGCCCGCTCCGGTGCCGTCTAGCGTCTCTGCTCTCCCAAAGTGTGAAAGGAGCACCTCTGCAGCCCGCACCAGGTTTTGCGGTTTTCAGTGTGACTTCGTGGCGACACGGGAGGGTTCGCAACCAACTTCTTCGATTTCGCACCTTCGCATACAGCGCCGTGAAGGGTGGGACACCCCGGATTCGTTGTAGCCCACGACGCTTCACTCGGGCGCCGTGCCCGGCGAAAAAGAAAATGCAGCCGGCCCATTGGAGAACGGCTGCATGATTCGGGCGCTCGACTCTGCCCAAAGAAAAGGCGCGCTAGTGCGAGGACTTGGCAAAGACCGGCAGCGGCCCTTGAAGCTGGGACCGCCGCTCATTGCGAGGCTCGCGCCATTTTACCTGAGGCATAAAGAGGGATGGATCCACTCGATCGCGGTAGCGCACGGTAATGTCGATCATCGAGTCCAGCAGAGACTCGGAAAGAAGGTGCGGCTTGAGGCCGAGATCGATGAGCCGGGAGTGCTTCGCGTTGTAATAGTGTTCTTCGGACTCGACCCGTGGGTCGGGCAAATAGTCGATCTCCACATTCAGCCCCATCTGCTTTCCAACCTGCTCTACGAGCTGCGCGAGCTGGAGCACGGAAAACTGCTCAGTGAACTGGTTGAAGACGCGGAACTCTCCCCTCGCCGCAGGGTTGAGGCAGGCCAGTTCCACGCAGCGGACCGTATCTCGAATGTCGAGAAAACCGCGCGTCTGGCCGCCCTTTCCATATACCGTAAGCGGATGGCCGATGGCGGCCTGTACGCAGAACCGGTTGAGGACGGTCCCGAAGACCTCGTCGTAGTCGAAGCGATTGATGAGCGCTTCGTCCATTTCGACTTCCTCGGTGGCCGTGCCATAGACAACCCCCTGGTTGAGGTCGGTGGCGCGAAGGCCCCAGATCTTGCAGCAGAACATCATGTTGTGGCTATCGTGCACCTTGGATAGGTGGTAAAAGGAGCCCGGCTGTTTCGGGAACGGAAGCACGTCCTTACGGCCGTTGTGCTCGATCGCGATGTAGCCCTCTTCAATATCGATATTTGGCGTCCCATATTCGCCCATCGTCCCCAGCTTGACCAGGTGGCAGTCGGGCTGGAATTCGCGAAGCGCGAAGAGCAGGTTCAGGGTGCCGACTACGTTGTTCACCTGCGTGCCGACCGCATGTTTGCGGTCGATCATGGAATACGGAGCGGAACGCTGCTCGGCGAAGTGAACGACGGCTTCCGGTTCGAAGGATTTGATCGTGGAAGCCAGGAAGTCGTAGTCGGTTACGTCCCCGGTGTACAACTCAATCGTTTTCCCTGTGAGGTCCTGCCAAACCTTGAGGCGATCGGTGAGAGGCCGGATTGGGGTAAGCGTCTGCACGCCCAGCTCATAATCCCACAAACGACGCACGAAATTGTCGACAATAGCAACAGAATGGCCTTGGTTCGACAAATAAAGTGCAGTCGCCCAACCACAGTAGCCGTCCCCACCGAGCACGGCAATCTTCATAGAGCCTCCATCCGAGAGTTTGTTTGTAGAGAGACGTATACCAAAGGCTTCCAGTTGCAAATAACACCAAGAAAGCTGCTGAGTTGCTGGAACCTCAAATAATTTGAGGTAAGGTGAGCCTTAAAAGTGAATTGGATGCGGTAAAAGATCGCGGGATTCCCTTTCGCCTGCGCTTGGGCCGGGAAAGCAGGTGAACCCGCCGGTCCTCTTCGGGGCCGGCTAATTTAGAGGATGATTCGTATATACGAATTTTCCTCCGCTTTGGGCAACCAAATGCAAGTTCCCGGGGCCAACCCTGAGCCGTAAACGCGGCTCGGCCGAGTCCTTCGTTACCAGATAGAAGCGCTCCCGCGCGGACCAGAGCTGTTGCAGCTCCGGGTCGTCCAGGAAAACCCTGGGCGAACCGGGAGCGTAAGACCCATATTCGAGATTATTGACCCGTCCGTTCAACAGCAGCTCGCGGCGGTTCGTGTAAAAGGCGATGGACGAATAGGTGTAATACGCGCTATCGAAGATGATGGTCCCCGGCGGGGACTGGGTAATCGCGCGGGCCAGCGGCCGGGACGAGAGGAATGGGTCAAAAGCCACCATCGCCACCCTTGCTGCCTGGAAGAACAAGACCATCATTATCGCTGAGGTCAGAAAAGCGTGCCTTCCCCGGGCCCACAGCGCGCCAGCGGCCCCGGTCAGGAAAGCGACGGAAGCCAGCGCGAGCGGAAGCCGCAGGTAGGCAAAAGAATCCAGCGTCAGGTCTTCCATGTGCCCCAGCGAAAGCTTATAGGCTGCCGGATGCTCGGAGAGTGCACTGGAGATATCGCCCGGTGCGCGGATATGGCGCACGGCGATGAGAATTGCAATTGTGGCAATTGCGCAGCACGCAGAAACCGCTGCGAGCGCCCATGTGCCCCATCGGATCCGCCTGCCCCCCATAGCCATGGCGGAGCCTAGCAGCAGGGCGAGCGCAGGGTAGCAGGGCATCGAGTAGTACTCCTGGGTGGTGGAAAAGGTGAAGAACACCAGGATGAAGCCGGTCCAGCAAAGCGCAAGCAGGCGGGTTCGTCCCGCCCGGTCCAGCGGCCTGTACGAAAGCTGCGCGACCGCGGGCAGGTATACGCTCCAGGGGAAGAGCCAGATCAGGTGGAAGAGCCAGAAATAGAGGCGAGGTACGGTGCTGTAGTCCCGCGGATAGCGGAGATTCAGAAACCGCAACAACTGCTCATTGATGAAATAAAACCACAGAAACCCGTGGTACTCGCCGGGACCGCTGTGCATGGAGAGAGAAAAGTACGGCGGATTTCGAAGAGTCGCCAGAATATGCCATGGCACGGCAATCACAAGCAGGATGACGGCGCCGGTGAGGGGGTGCAGCCTCTTCCAGGTCCTGCGCGAGAAGCATTGGCCGGTGATCAGCAGGTAGACGATGGCGGCGGCCAGAGGAAAGACGACGCCCACAAGGCTCTTGAGCAGCAGTCCAACGCCGAAGGATGCGGCCATGGCGTAGGCCCACAGCCGGGGATGCGGCTCCTCCTCATCGAGGGCCCGAAGAAATCCCCACATGGCCAGGGCGATCGTGAAGGTGAGCATCACATCGGGGATCAGAATACGGGTAAAGAGCCAGAGACCGATGCAGGTGGCGATGCACAGACCGGAATAGAAACCGGCCCTCCGTCCAAAGGCCCATTTTCCAAAAGCAGCGGTCAGCCAGGCCAGGCCAATAGAGGACAGAGCAATAGGGATCCGGGCGGCCCAATCATAAGCGCCGAAGATCTTGTAGGAGATGGCCATCAGCCAGTAGACGAGAGGCGATTTTTCAAGATAGATCACCCCATCCAACCGTGCCGTCACCCAATCGCCGGAGCTGAGCATGTTGCGCGCAATCTGCGCTTGCACTGCATCCACGTCGTCCATCAAGGAAGGGGGAGATAACGTACAGCCCAGATGGACTGCCGCGGCGACCAGGAGCAACAGAACTAGGTAGGTGTGCCAGCTCCTTCGGCGACCAGAGCCGGGAGCTTTACCGGCGAGGACGCCGCCTGAATCCGCCATTTCTTCATCCATAAAAACAGGATCATCAAACCCCATAAGTGATAGCCAAGATTGGCTCGCCTTTCCAGGTGCAGACTCAAAATTTGTTCGATAGTGTCCGACCGGAAGAGGCCAGCGTGCTCGGAGACACCCTCTCTTACTGTATCAACCAGGAGTGAACGTAGAGGCCCGCGGAGCCATTCGTGCGCAGGGATATCGAAGCCGACTTTGCTTCGGCGAAGGATGGAATCGGGAAGCTTGTCCTTCATCAGTTGCTTGAGCAGGAACTTCTGCCGCGAGCCGTTTATCTTGAAGGAGTCGGGCAAGGTGGCCGCAAATTCGACGATGCGGTGGTCCAGAAATGGAGGGCGCACCTCGACTGCATGCGCCATGCTCATCCGATCCGATTTCACCAGGATATCGTCGGCAAGGAAGTATTGCTGGTCAAAGGCAAGATAGGAACCCAGGCCATCGCGTGCCGCAAGGCGCTTCCCCAGAGTCTTCAGGATCGCATCCAGGGATCCCGGCAACGGGCGTCTGAGCATGGCCGCCTTCTCAGCATCGGAGAAAGTTCCATTCCAGTGGATATGAGCGCGCTCGGGGGAGAGCAGACAGCCAGCGAGAAAGCGCTTCACCTTGTACTCGAGACTTATTTTTTCATTGGAGACCGGCCATAGCTGAAGGCTGGAGAGCGCTGCCCGTAACAACGGCGCCGGAACGCCGCGTACCGCTCCGGCGAAACGGCTGGCGCGATACGTGAGATAGCCGGCGAAGATTTCGTCCGCGCCCTCCCCGCTCAGGGCGACGGTTGCATGCGTCTTGCACAGCCGGGAGAGGAACCATACCGGCAGCGCGCCGGCATCGGCATTTGGCTCATCCGAGTAATATGCAAACTCCGAGATCGCCCCGGCGAGGTTCTCCTGAGGGTTCAGGTCCAACTGCTCGTGTTCCGTGCCGTAGTGGGAGACAACCTGCCGGATATGCTCGCTCTCGTCAAAACTTCGGCCGCGAAACGAGATGGAGAACGTCTTGAGCCGAGAGTGATTGGCCTTCGCAGCGTAGTGGAGAATGGTGGAAGAATCGACTCCTCCGCTCAGCCATACGCCTAACGGCACATCGGAGAGCAGGTGCTCGCGAACCGACTGTTGCAGAAGAAAATCCAGCTCTTCCTTGGCTTGGTCGAGAGTGCGATGGGCCGGAGCAGGGTCAGGGATGCGCCAATAGGCTTCGGACCGGATCCTTCCGTCTTGCCATTCATACCAATGCCCCGGCGGCAGCTTCTCCACCCCCTCGACCAGGGTCCAGGGACATGGGACGTAATTCAGTGAAAGATAGCAATCGAGTCCCTCCATGCTGAGGGTTCGATCCACTTCCGGATGAATGAGAATCGCCTTCAGTTCGGACCCGAACAAGACGTCCTCGCCATGCCGGGCTATATAAAGCGGCTTGATGCCCATGCGGTCGCGAGCCAGCAGCAGGCGCCGGGTCGATTGCTGCCAGAGAGCCACGCCGAACATACCGCGCATGCGGCGAAAACAGTCGATGTCCCACTCGAGAAACGCCTCGAGAACAGTCTCTGTGTCGCAATGGGTGCGGAAACGGCGGCCGCGCTGTTCGAGTTCGCTGCGCAGCTCAAGATGGTTGTAGATCTCGCCGTTGAAGACGATCACGGTGTCACCGTCTTCGGAGAGGATGGGCTGGTCCCCGGAGGAAAGATCCAGAATCTTCAGCCGGGTCGCTCCCAGGGAGCACAGCCTCGACTGGAAAACGCCTTGTTGGTCCGGTCCGCGATGCGTCAGGGTCGCCGTGGCGCTACGGATCCGGTCAGGATCGGAGATCCAACCCTTTTGTGTAAATCCCGCAATACCGCACAAGGTGTGCTATCCCTCAAACTTCCGCCGCTGGTTGCCGCCCCTTGGGCACGCTGGCCTGCAGTTCGGCCTACTGAGTGCGGATCGTTGTCACTCTGCTTTCTTCAATCGATCCAGGATCAAGCGTCTTGAATCCGCCGGTAACGGGCAATCTCTGTCGATGCCGCGCCATGGTCCCGGGGAGGAATTCCTCACGTAAAACCTGGCCGGGTATCTGCACCCTGCCGTCTAGGTAGTATATCCGTTATCCAAAGGCTGCTGCGGGTTTGCCGAGTTGCGAGCCCCGCCCTGTACAATGAAAAAGACTTCCTCGCTGCGCCTTACAAATCATCGTCAAAGGCCGTACGCGAGCGAAGGTTTCGCGTTGTTCCTGACCTAGAATGAAGTCGCAAAAGCTGCTCCGTCTGAAGACGTTTTTCTTGATCCTGGTTATCGTGCTGGCGGGCCCTCTGGGAAACGTCTTGCTGGGCAAGGGCATGAAACATGTCGGCCGGGTGACGGCCTGGCCCCCTGAGGCACTGTTTCATGTTGCGCTGCGGATCTTCAGCTCGGGCACGATCTGGCTCGGCGTCGCATCGCTGATTACCTTCTTTGTCGCCTACATGCTGGTCCTATCGTGGGCGGATTACAGCTACGTTCAGCCCTCGTCCTCTTTTTCCTATGCCGTTGTGGCGCTTCTGGGATATCTGCTGCTGGGCGAGGCTGTCTCGCCGCTGCGCTGGATGGGAATCGCATTCATCTGTACGGGCGTGCTGGTCGTGGGCAGGACCAATCCGCAGACGAGCCATCAGGGCCGCGAACCGAGCGGAGAGATGGGCTGACCTTGCGCGAATTTATTCTCTTTGTCCTGATCATCGTGCTCGGCACCTCCGGCGAAATGTGCGTCTCCCGCACCATGAAGACCGTTGGCGAGGTTAAGGATTTTCGACCCGCGGCCATTGCCAGGGTGATTTTGCGCGCCCTGCGCGTCGGATGGATGTGGATCGGGGTAGGAATGATGGCGGTGGCCTTCTTCTCCCTGCTCGGGGCTCTTTCACTCGAAAACGTAAGCTTTGTCGTGCCCGTGAGCGCTTTGGGCTATCTCGTCGGAGCCTGCGGAGGAAAGTTCTTTCTCGGCGAGCGCGTGACCTCCCAGCGGTGGCTCGGAGTGTTTCTGGTGGTCATAGGGGTCACGCTGGTCATGCTCAGCCGGAGATAGCTCCCGCCGGAGATCTCGGACTACGCCTGGTCCTGCACGTCGACCATCGCCTTGATCACCGTCTTGAGCTCGGGCAGGCGCTGGAAATCCGAAACCACATTCGAGAGCGTGAGACGGTCCGTGATCCAGTGAGAGGCATCGATCTTGCCGGACTCGATGAGGCGGATGATGCCCGGAAACAGACCATAGCTGTTGCGGCTGGCGTAGAGCGTTATCTCTCTCCGATGGAGAAGCGCATCGTCGATACATACCGGATCCGCCGTCAATCCGGCGAATATCAGCCGTCCTCCCGCCGCAACTGAGCTCAGGCTGGCTGCCATCGCACGCGCGTTTCCGGTGGCATCGAAGACGGCATCCGCGAGGCGTCCGTCCGGGGCTTCGAGCACCTCATATCCCATCGCCTCGACAAACTGTCTGCGCCATTCGACCGTCTCTACCAGCCGGACCTTCGCTCCCAAAGCCGCGGCAAACTGCGCAACGGAGATGCCAATCGGACCCGCGCCGACCACCAGCGCCTCTTCACCGGCCCTCAGGCCGCTCCGGTCCACGGCATGAGCCCCGATGCCCAGCGTCTCCACCAGGGCTAACTGGTCGAGCGAAAGCTTCTCGGACTTATGCAGGAGGTTGATCGGCACCGAAAGAAATTCCTGCATACCGCCGTCGATATGAACGCCAAAGAGCTTGAGCTGCTCGCAGCAGTTCTCGCGCCCCATGGAGCAGGTGGGGCACTTCCCGCATGCGAGATAAGGCTCAATCGCGCACGAGTCTCCCGCCTGGATGCCTTTGTCGTTGGCCGGAGCTTCCACCACAATGCCCGATAGCTCATGGCCGAGCACGCGCGGGTATGAGTACGCCGGGTGTCGCCCGGCGAAGGCATGAAAGTCGCTTCCGCAGACACCCACCTTTTGCACCCGGACAAAGGCCTCTCCGGTATTTGGCACAGGCATGGGAGCCTGGCGCTCGACAAATCTTCCCGGAGCCTCTAACACGATCTGCTTCATCGAGCCCTCCTGCGTTCCCTTCCCCGTCTTGGCGGCGGTTCCCTGAATCGTAGAACGAGCCTCGTCAGGCATGGCGCAGCGAATTATAAAGGATCTCCGGCTGCTCGGTCGCGGAGCGAAGTGCGTTCGGCTCCGGCAGATTGGCCCTGGGCTGCAAAGAGCAGGCGAGACCCTCTCCCCGAGGAGCGGCAGCCTTCACGATCCGTTAGACTGATTCCACTCGATGGACTCGAAGGGATGCCTTCCATGTCAAAACACGCGGGTGCCGGAAGCGTGTCCGATCCGTCTCTGATTGCCGCGCCTTCGTTCGCAGAACGAGCGCGCACGCTGATCTACACCGCGCGCATGGGGAGCCTATCGACGCTCTCCCGCAAACAAGCAGGATTCCCTTTCGGATCTCTGATGCCATATGGCGTGGACCAGCAAGGGAGACCGCTGTTCCTCATCAGCAGCATGGCCATGCACACCCACAACCTGAAGGCGGATGCCCGTGCCAGCCTCCTGGTCACGCATCCCCTTTCCGACGGCGATCCTCTGGGCGCGGCCCGTGTTACTGTCCTTGGGTCGGCGCTGCCGGTGCCCCCGCCGGAGGTGGCTGGAGTACGAAAACTCTACCTGGAACTTCACCCCAACAGCAGGCATTGGGTCGACTTCGATGACTTCTCCTTCTTCCGCATGGATGTTGTGGATCTCTACTACGTGGGAGGATTCGGAGTGATGGGATGGGTTTCTGCTTCCGAGTACTCCCAGGCGAGTCCCGATCCGCTTGCCGAGGCGGCAAGCGCCATCATGGGCCACATGAATGCAGACCATGAGGATGCGCTCCTGCTGCTTTCCCGGATCTGCTCCGGAATGGCTGTGCAGGAGGCCAAGATGACCGCCGTCGACAGGCTTGGTTTTGACGTAAGGGTGAAGATGGAAGACGGGGTTCGGGGCATCCGCATCCCCTTCTCCAGGCCGGTGAACAGCGCGGCCGAGACGAGACAAATGCTGGTCTCGATGGTGCAGGAGGCCCGCCAAAAATAGCACCCTCCGCGATTGGATACCGGGGCTATTGCTTCAGTGCCCGGTAAGGTGCTCTCGCTCCGTTGCACTTGCAGAGCGGATCTGGCCAGAGTTCCGTTCGAGAATCCGCTCGACTTCTCTCACCCGGTCTCCCGCCTCGACCAGCACCAGAACGCCTCTCATCCCCAGCGCTCGATCCAACAACAGGATTCGGTCTTCAGCAACTCCAATGGCCCGCAACGTGTCATGGAGGTGCACAAGGTAATAGGGGTGATCGGCTCCATTCAGCATCTCCTCGGAGCCTGTTGCGGAGAACTGATCCGCGCCCCTCTTATGCAGGTCGTGCTCGAAGCTCCTTCTGAGCCGCCAGATCAGGCTATATTCGTCTTTTGGAACGATCCGGTGACCTTCGCCGCCGAGTTCGAACTCGGACCACAAGGCCCGCTGCCCCTCTGCCGAGAACGCTACGCCAATCTGATCGCCCGGAACCCCCGCTCTCGCAAGATCGGCAAGAGCGCCGTGGGCGGACTTTGTCTCTGTAAAAAGAGCGGCCACCAGGCTTGAAGCTGTGGGCTGCGGAATCTTGATTGGCATCTTCGCGGAGTCAGTTTCCATGGCTATCTCCTGGGACAGGTCGGTGGCTATGTAGTTCGTGACTATGTAGAGATGAGTTTGGCCGCCGTTAAGTTGGCCGCGAGGTCCGGTGGCATCTCGGCTACTCTCATAAGCCTGCATCCCTTCGAGCCGGGCGATTGCCTGCCGAGGGGCATTCGGATAGCTGTGACCGATGAGGCACGGACCATGTATGCTTCTCGGAATGCGGATTACCGGGAGAGCCCTCCACCTGTAATGGTCCACCTCTAAACATGAACTCATACCTGATCAAAAGCACGATCGTGGGGGCCCTGGGCGGCCTTCTCTTCGGTTTCGATACTGCCGTCATCGCCGGCACCACCCAGCAATTGTCGATCGTCTACCACCTCACGCCGCTCAGCTTGGGCCTGACAGTCTTCATCGGCCTGGTCGGCACCGTCATCGGAGCGATGACCTCCGGGGTGCTGGGCCAGCACATTGGAGGACGAGAGTCCCTCCGCATTATGGCCCTTCTGTACACGATCTCGGCTCTGGGCTGCGCCTTCGCCTGGAGCTGGCCGGCTCTCATGGTCTTTCGCCTTATAGGCGGACTCGGCATTGGCGGATCCTCCGTCCTCGGTCCTGTTTATATCGCCGAGCTTGCCCCGGCAAAGTGGCGCGGACGAATGGTGGGCCTGTTTCAGATCAACGTCGTCGGCGGTATCCTGCTCGCCTACCTTTCCAATTACCTCATCTCGCTTTTGGACCTCGGCGCAACACAATGGCGCTGGCAGCTCGGTGTGGCTGCCATCCCCGCTCTCCTCTTCCTCATCATGCTTTATGGAATCCCCCGCAGCTCCCGCTGGCTGGTGACGAAGAACAAAACCGACGAGGCGCTCAACGTACTTCAGATGATGGGCTCTCCGGATTCGGCCGCCGAGCTGCGCGAAATCATAGATTCCGTTCACCTCGAGCGCGGCATGGCCGCTGAGCCGCTCTTCAAGCGCAGCTATCGCCTGCCCATTTTCCTCGCGGTCAGCATCGGACTGTTCAATCAGCTCTCCGGAATCAACGCGATCCTCTATTACTCCAACTACATCTTCTCGGCGGCCGGATTCAGTCAGCTCTCCAGCGCCTTCCAGACCGTACTGATTGGAGCGATGAATCTCTTCGCTACCCTGGCAGGCATGGCCCTCATTGACAGGCTCGGCCGCAAAACGCTGCTCCTGATCGGCAGCGTGGGAATGACGTTTTGTCTCTCCGGCGTGGCCGCCGTCTTCTTCAGCCACTCTCACCTGAAGACTCTCGTCTGGCTACTGGTCGCCTATATTGCGTTCTTCTCCATCTCCCAGGGCGCCGTCATCTGGGTCTATATCGCCGAGGTCTTTCCTAACCGCGTCCGATCCAAGGGGCAAAGTCTCGGCTCGTCCTCCCACTGGATTATGAATGCGATCATCTCGCTCCTCTTTCCGGTCATCGCGAAATACTCCGGCGGAATGCCGTTTGCCTTTTTTGCAGCAATGATGGTCGTGCAGTTCTTCGTGGTTCTTCTTCTCTACCCGGAGACGAAGGGTGTCTCCCTGGAGCAGCTGCAACACAAACTCGGCATCTCTTGAGCCCGTGCCGGAACGCACCCTGGCAACTTGCCTGGACTAAGGAGGCAGAACAAAAGCGGTCACGCTGTCGTCGGTAATAGAGTCGTGGAGATAGGTGCCTCCGGATGAGACGACCACGACGTATTGCCTGCCATCTTCTGCTAGATAGGTGGAGGGCGTGGCGTGCGCGGCCACTCCCAGCTTTACCGTCCAGAGTTCCGCACCTGTTCTCGAATCAAAGGCCCGAAAGCGGCCATCGTCCGTTGCCCCGATGAACAGCAGGCCGCCCGCCGTGGCGATGGAGCCTCCGGCATTCGGCCTCCCGGTCTTCTGCTTCCCTTCCGGAAGAGAGTCCGTTACACCGAGCGGAACCTGCCACGCGATCTCGCCGTTGTTGACGTTGACCGCGGTCAGATTCCCCCACGGCGGCTTTTGGCACGGGAGCCGGTCGTCCGCCTCCCAAAATCTGCCGAAGACCGGCCCAAAACCATAGGCCTCAGGGCCGTCAGGCGAAGGAACCAGCGATTGCACCTGGCCGAGCTCCGTTGTATTGATGAACATCAGCCCGAGCCTGGGATCGAAGGAAGAGCCGCCTGCACAGGAGCCAGCCGCTCAGCAAACGTTATTTCCAGAAGAATCTCGTGGGATCAAAAACCCCGAGGGCGTATCGCTCTGCGGTACGCCGAACGCCTTTTCCATCTCCATGAACTTGTAATCGTTGACAATCCTACCTCCGAACGAAAATGATTCTTGGGGTACAGTTCGCCTCCTGCAACCGTACCGCAAAGAGAGATTGCCGTCCCGCATGCGGAACAGCAGGTCTCCGAGGAAAGCCACGCAAGTACAACACTTTTCGGAGGATAAGGATTTCTATGGACGCTTCCTTGCTCGATTCACCAGCGCCGGAGACGGGGGTCAGAGCCGGCGGCCCGTATCAGCTCCACAGCCTCGACCGCGCTGTCGGGGTTCTGGAAATTCTCAGCGAAAGCGATACTCCGCTCAGTTTGGCGGAGGTGTGCCAGCGAATGAACCTGCACAAGAGCACCGCACACCGCTCGCTCATGGTTTTGGAACGCAGCGCATTGATCGAACGCACCCCGGAGAACCGCTATCGTCTCGGTCTCAAACTCTACGATCTTGGCAACCGGGCCGTGGAGCAGGTCGACCTGCGGACACGGGTTCATCCGTTCTTCCGCAGACTTGCGGCGCAGGTGGGTGAGACCGTACATCTTAGCGTGCTGCAGAAGACCTCCATCGTGTACCTGGACAAAGTTGAACCGAACCGCCGCGTCTGTATCAGCTCGAGGACTGGAACCTCCAACCCCGTCTATTGCACATCCATGGGCAAGGCAATGCTCGCCTTTCAGCCCCCGGATGTCATCGAGCAGATTGTTTCGAAGATTCGCTTCGTGCGCTACACCCATAAGACTCTGGATTCCAAGGAGGCGCTGCTGCGGGCGCTTGAGCGGGTTCGCCGCCGTGGCTATGCCATCGATGACCAGGAGATCGAGATCGGAGTACGCTGCATCGGCGCTCCCATCTTCAATGAGCGAAATTATGCGATCGCTGCGGTGAGCGTCTCCGGCCCTGCGTCCCGAATCACCGCGCCGACAATGCCGGAGATTGCCGGCCACCTGCTGCGCTGCTGCCGCGATATATCTCTTTCGCTCGGTCTACACAACAAGAAACGGACGCATTCGGTTTCAGCTTTTCAGCAGCACTACAGCAGCTAGCCCGCAGCAGTTGCCCCCGGGGCCCATCGTCGGGCGCCATTCGCTTTCTTGCGGTCATGTTGTGGATCCAGCACCGGAGCTATATCAACATGACCGAACTATTGCAGACAGGGAATAGTCAGGACATCCATGTCCGCATAGTCTTGATTTTCACCGCCCATGCCCCAGCAAAAACTATATGAAGTCGTGCCCACTCCGGCATGAACTGACCAGCCGGGAGAAATCACCGCCTCCCGATCTTTCATGATGATGTGGCGAGTCTCCTCCGGCGGTCCCATCAGGTGAAAGACCCTGCCCTCCTCCGAGAGATTGAAATAAAGATAGACCTCCGAGCGCCGCATATGCGTATGTGGCGGCATCGTGTTCCATGCGCTTCCCGCATGCAGATGGGTCACCCCCATCACCAACTGGCAGCTCTTCGCTCCGGCTTCATGGATGTATTTGCAGACCGTGCGTACATTGCAGTTTTCGGCGCTGCCCAGAAGCGTAGGGTTCGCCTCGTCTCTGCGCACCAGGGCAACCGGATAACTCGAATGAGCCGGGTAACTGAGAAGATAGAAAATCGCAGGCAAGGCGGGGTTGTTGGACTCAAACGTCACTTCCGGGTTCCCGCGGCCTATGTAGAGGCAGTCCAGGGCATTTACCGGATAGCTGCTTTCTCCGACCCGGATGCAGCCTGCTCCGCCGATGTTCAGCGCCCCTAACTCCCTGCGCTCCGTGAAATATCGGGCGCGCAGGTCAGGTTCGGCGGGGAGCGGAATCGGCTTCTCCGTCGGCGCCGCGATTCCCACGATCGTCCGGTCCAGATCGATATAAGCCGAACGCAAGGCTCCCGGCTGGTAGAGAGAGGAGATCAGGAAGGTCTCTCGAATCTCTGCAGTCGTCATCTGTGGATAACGCACAGGGTCAGCCAATAGATAAGTCTTCAAGTCAATTCTCCTTGATCGGCAGGTTGCTCTTCGACGGAACGTGATTATTGGCTGTCGAGAGAATGCGCCGGTCCGCGTGGAACCTGCTGCAGCAGCCAACGCCCTAATTCCATCCCGCCGGCAAAATTCTCGTACTCGGGCGGCAGGTTTCGTCCATCCGTGTATTCGTTGTAAACCCAGGGATCGGCTACCGCGAAAACTGTGCCCTTCCCATATTTCGCACTCGCCATCAGGATGGCCCCCTGATCCTGCACGAGCGGAACGGCCGCTCCCTTCAGCGATATCGTGCACGTATCCTTCATGTACAGCAGATGAGGGCTGTGAAAGAGCGGCCCTTTGCCCTGGACGAAGATCCGTCCGGGAGCCCGGTCGTGCCCGGCGACATGATGGCTGAGCACTTCGTTGAAATGGATGCCGAAGCGATCCGCAATCTGATCCAGGTGATCGATATCCGCGTTGGCAGGATCATTCTCCATCAGCAGGAGCACCCCTCCCTGCTTCACCCAGCGAGCCACCTGCTCTGCATCCTCTGGCTGCACGTAATGGGGACGGGGATTCTTGATTGGAATATCAGGGGAAGCGATGATGTAAAACTGCGCGTCTTTCAACTTCTCGACGGTAGGCGCGCTGTAGAGCGTCTCCGTGGCCACGCCGTAGCTGCGAAAGATATGCCCGAAGAGGGAAAATCCATCATTGCTGAAGTCGCTCCACTTGTAGTGGAAGAACTCGGTCTGCCCGGCGGCGTTGACCCTCTGCTGGCTGTTGAACCACGCATCCACCATCACCCGCTTGCCTCGGCCAAGACCGGCGACGGGCGCCATACGCATCTCACTCCCGGCTAGCAGGAAGGCTCCCACACCCCTCTGGTCGTTGCTGGCCACCGGCGCGCTTACATAATAGGAATAGCTTCCATCGCGGTACGGGACCCCGCCTAATCCGATACTCTTCACGGTTCCCGTAACATTGACGGCTCCGTCCATCCCTTCCTGGATGAAATGGCTGGTGATTCCCTGCCATGCGCGCGCGGCGTTCGCGGCGAAAGGCGCCGGCAGATATCCCAGGCGGGCGCCCTTTGCCAGCGCATAGGTAAACATGCACGCTGCCGAGGATTCAAGGTAGTTGCCTTTGCCTCGCGGTCTGTCGATCACCTGATACCAGAGCCCGGTCTGCCTGTCCTGATAACGCGCCATGGCGGCAGCCATACGATTGAAGATGGCGAGTAGCCTCGCACGGCCGGGATCGTCCTTGGGGTAATACGGCAGCGTGTCGGCCAGAGCCATCATGTACCAGCCCATGCCGCGCGCCCAGAAGATGGAAGATAGCCCGGTTGTCTTGTCCGCCCAGCCCTGCTTTCTGGAGGCATCCCATGCGTGGAAAAACAGCCCAGTTTTCGGATCTCTTGCGTGCTCTTCAACCAGCACGAACTGCTTCGTTATGTCGGCGAAGTCTTGCGGCTCCTGAAAGACCGAGGCATATTCGGCATAGAAAGGCTCGGCCATGTATAAACCGTCCAGCCACATTTGATCGGGATAGATCTGCTTGTGCCAGAATCCGCCCGCGGTATTGCGTGGCTGCGATGCGATTTGTTGCCGGAGAAGCGATGCCGCCCGGTAATACTTCTCCTGCCGGGTGACGCGGTAGAGCAAAAGGAGTTGACGCCCCAGCAGCAGATTGTCCAGGGAGTGCTCCTGGGAGTGATACGCCGGGATGGAGCCGTCCGGGGCGACCAGAGCGTCCATGGATCTCTTGATGTACCCGTAGTAGGCGCCATCCGCTGTGTCATACCAGAGAGCGTCCATTCCGCCCAAAAGCGTGCCCAGGTCGTAGGTCCATCGGGCAGTGGATCCGTCCTGAACGCTTTGGCCCTCCGGCCAGCGCTGAATGGCGGAGTCGGCCGCGCGCTCCAAGAGCGTACGGTTCTCCGCATTTCCGGTCACGCAGAAACAGGTCGTCATCCAAAACAGCATGGGGAGGACGAGGACGGCGGATCGGATGCGCATCGAACGCTGGCGCGCTTGCCGCGGGAAGGTGAATTTAGAAGTCATCTTGTGCATCTCAGCCGAGGGGCTCAAAGAGCAGATCCAAAGGTCATCTGGCAGCCGCGACTTGAATCTGCAAGCGGCATGCGATAAGCACCCGCCTGGGGAGACGCCCCGGCGGACACCCGCACGAGCCGCAATGTCAACGAAGCAAAGCCGAAGCTGCCCATAGAACGGGCGCTTGCCCGTGAAAATCGCCTGTCTTACGGCGCCGCATCAAATAGTAGTCCAGATCGTTCTTCTTGTTCGTGCCCTCGCACACACTCGTAACATTGTCGTTTTGGTCGACATAGCCTACGAGAGCGATCCACGCTCTGCGGGCGGCGGGGCCATACGTTGGCTCGTCAAGCCACCCATTCTTGACGCCGGAGATCATTGCGAACGTGAACATGCCGGTGGCAGAGCTCTCCGGCCACGCCTCCTCATGGTCGATGAGCTGCCGCCACGTCCCATCCTTGGCCTGATATTGGAGCAGGGCTTTCATCATCTTCTGGTAGCCCGCGAGAATGCGGGCTCGATTGGGATTGTCCTGCGGCAGAGAACGCAGCATCTCCGCCATCCCGGCCGCCACCCATCCGTCTCCGCGGCCCCAGAAGAACGGCACGTCGGGAGCGTGATAGAAGAGACCATTCGGCTGCTGCAGCTTATCGAGATATGTCGTCATCTCCAACGCTGCCCGGTCGATATACTTGCGATCTCCTGTGGCCCGATAGGCCTCGACCTGCAGGATCGTCAGCATGTACATGTCGTCAATCCAAAAACGCGTCTCCGCGGATAAACCATCGCTGGTTGGAGAGTCCCACTGCCGGTCAGCAAAGGCCCTCCCGAAATCGAGGTAGCGAGCACTCTTCGTCTGCCGGTAAATCTCCATCGGAACTACGCCGAAGATCTCGTCGTCCACGTGCCGCCGCGCGGGAACTCGCGCGCTCTCCACAGGCGTCATGAGCGGATCGAAGCGCGCAATCAGCTTCGCCCTGAGTTCCTGATCGCCAGTAGCCTCTGCAAACGAGAGCGCCCCGTACCAGGCACACACTTCCGGATAGATGATCGTCTTCGGGCCCTGATGCGGGCTCACAATGAAGTGCTCGGCGACTCTCTTCCCGACCTCCGCAGGGGACATTCCTTCCGGCCAATTTGAAAACGATCCCGTTTGCGCCTTCCCCGAGTACGCGCAGATCAGCAACAAACCGATCAGCAGAGCGAGATTACGACACACCGTATGCTTCGCTTTCACCTGAATCTTCCTTCCTTCAACGACCTGCACAATCCTGGGCCCCGCCTGGCACGGGACAGAATTGAAAGGTCAACCTTCGCGCGATGACGGCTCGGAATCTGCAGCAAGTGGAAACCAATCGGAGGGCTCCAGGTCGGCTGCGTTGCTTCGCCGCCAACCTGGATCTCAGATCGCACTCGTTCCCCGAAGAATGCCCGTTCGAAGCCCCTAGAAATCTATCTTGAGGCTCAGCTGAAGAATCCGGGGCGGATTGGATGCGGTGATCACGCCGAAGGTCCCCGTGTTCAACGCGGTTCCAGGGTTGCTGACCGCCGTTCCTGTGTTGGAGCCTCCAGGGTTTCCGAAATTCGTGTGATTCAGGCAGTTGAAGCACTCCGCCCGGGCTTCGAGCTGAGTATCTTCATGCAAAGGCACAAATTTCGTAACGGCGGTATCTACGTCAACATAATGCGGACCATAGAACTGATAGGGCCGGGTATCGCCGTAGGTTCCCGGAGCATTGAAGGCAAAGGAGGAAAAATTGAGCCACTTTGTCCTTCCCTGGCCCTGCGCGTAGGGACTGCCGACCAGGTTCGGGCGATCCTGGCCCACGCCGGTCAAGGACTTATCCTGACCGCTCGTGACGGTGAACGGAACGCCCGTCGTCGCGGAGATGATCGGCGCGAGCTGCCAATTGCTCAAGAGTGCGCGCTTCATCGGGCTGCCCCCGAAGCTGCTCCTGGTCACAATCGAGGTTACGAAATTCTGCCGCAAGTCAGCCCCGCAATTACTGTAATCGGCATTCGGATTGGAGGGGTCTTGAAACTGATTGCCCGCGTTGTCTCCGTTATCAGGAGGTCCAGACATGCAATGGGAATACGTATAGTTGCTCAACAGTGTAAAGTAAGTTGCAAACCGGTGCTCGATCGAGAAGACGACGCCATTGTAGCTGCCGCCGATTCCGTCGTACGCCTGGGTGATCTGAGTAAAATAACCGCCCTGCGAAGGGTTGATCAAGGTGAGTTTCCGGCGCGCATTCGTGTTTTGCGTGGTTGAACATGGAGAACCGCCGCAGGTGCCTGGTATATAAACGGCTGGATTTTGCTCGTTGCCAGCAGACGAATGTAAGACGTGATTCCCAAGATAAGAAGCGGTCACAACCCAGTTCTTGAGGAACTGCTTTTCAATGCTGAGGTTCCATGTCTGCGTGTAACTCGGCTTCAGGTTCGTAGGAACGACGAAATACGACCCCGAAGTTGGAAAGAATGCGTTTGCCGCGGTCGGAGGGAATGGCTTTGGATACGGGTTTCCGCCCGGAAACCCGGCATATGGATTGGAAAGTCCTCCGGTAGGCTGAACCAGGGTAATCGAGTCTCCCCAAGGCGCCATCGCCTCGAAGTGCGACTGATAATAGAGAACCGGCTCTTGAAAACCTACTGTGTACGATCCGCGAATGCTCTCTTCTCCGAGGCCCCGGGGGTCATAAGCGAATCCAATTCTCGGCTCAAAATGATCGTAATGGGCATGATAATAGCCGCGGGGAATTCCCCGGTCTCCATAAAAGAGCAGTCCCGGGGGCGCAGTAGGATAGACTCCCGACTTCACCCCGGAAGAATAGTTGGCCAGCGAGAAGCTGGCTCCCCGGCCGGTGGTCTCAACCGCCGGCAAGCTTGACTCCCAGCGGATTCCTGCGTTCAGCGTGAGACGCGGACTCATCTGAATGCTGTCCTGCGCATATCCCGCAAAGTAGTTCTTGCTGAAATCGACGCCGGTATTGTTGCCCTGATACAGCGACTGCAAACCTCCGAGCATGAAGTCCACCAACCCGTCGTTGGTATAGACGCCGTTGAAGTTGAACTGGCCGTTGGCGTTGTTCGTGCCGTCGTACACCAGGTAGTTATGGATGTAATTGAAGCCGAACGACCAGTGGTGCTTCCCTTTCGTCCAGAACACATCGTCCACCAGGTTAACGGCGTTGGTGGTGATGTCGGTGCTCTCGCAAACCCCGCACGAAGCTGTAAATGCGCCGGCAACCGACATATAGATGTAGTTTTTGACCGGAGAGCTGACCTGAATGCCTACGGTGGTTGGATTGATCAGGTCCGAGGCCGTCGCGCGAGTAATGTAGTTCCTCGTTCCATTGATGCGGAGCGAATTGACCAGATTCGAGCTGATCGTATAGGTATGCCCCAGGGTAAAGGATTGAGCCTGATCGTTCAGCGAAGGATTGGCCGTCAGCAGGAGATTGTTATTGAAGAAGCCGGGCTGGGTATAGTGGGTAACAAAGTATCTGCCGAATACGGTTTGCTTCTGATTGGCTGTCCAATCCAGACGCCCGATGAACTGATCTTCATTCTGCGGCTGAGGAATTCCGTAAACGATCTTGCCGCACGGATTCGTTGCACGCGGGAGGTACTTCGTGATCATCTGCAACGCCGCGGGATTGAACAGGCTGGTTGGGATCTGGTTATTCGGGAAAGGCGTTTTCGTTCCCGGCATATTCAATTGCTTGTTGGACGGCTGGCAGGGAGCGCTGTAGTAGGCGCTGAAATCCCCGTTGAGCATGGCCTGCGTGGGGACGAAGCTGGTGATGGCATTCGTCTCCTGGCGAGTTCTCGTCCCTTGATATCCGCCAAAGAAAAAGAGTTTGTCCTTGCGGATTGGGCCCCCGACCGTTCCGCCAAACTGATTGCGCTTCAACGAATCCTGTTTCACGGAGAAGTAGTTCCGGGCGTTCATATCGCCATTGCGGAAGAAATTGAAGATGACCCCGTGATAGGCATTGCCGCCTGAGCGGGTTACGATGTTGACCACCGCCCCCGGGTGCAGGCCGTATTCCGCCGAAAGCCCTGACGTCTGCACGCTGAACTCCTGCAGCGCATCGGGAAACGGAAAGGGAAGATTGACGTTGGTGAAGGCATCATTGTTATCCGCGCCATCCATCAGGTAGTTGATGCTGGTGCCCTGGGCTCCTGCCACCGACAGAGCGACGGAGCTTGGATAGTTCTTGCTCGTCACCAGATCGGTCCCGGGCGCGGTGGTCGCAGCGCCGGTCAATAGAATGAGCTGGGTCGCCTGCCTGCCGTTCAGAGGAAGATCGACGGTCCGTTGCTTGTCGATCACCTGGGAGATGGACTGGTCTTCGGTCTGCACCATGGAGGCTGCGGCGTTGACCTGAACGGTCTGCGTAACCCCGCCTACCTGAAGCTTGACATCGATTCGCAGGTTATTGCCGACCTGGATGACGATCCCGGATTGATGGTAAGCGCTAAACCCTGTTCCGCTAACGTCCAGCTGATAAGGGCCGACCGGAAGATTCGGCAGATTATAGCCTCCGTCCGAACCGCTGGTAACCGTCCGCTTGAGGCCGGAGTCCTGTTGAACCACCTCGACCGTCGCTCCCGATACAGCGGAACCGGACTCGTCCGTGATCGTGCCTTGAATCTGGCCGCCGCCCACCGCCTGGGCTCGAAGCTGAGGGGCGGTCAAGCATGCGCCGGAGACAAACAGGAAAAGATAGAAGAGCTTTCCTGCGATCTGGATGCTCCGGCGAAACTTCAATGAATACTCTCTGACAGTTCTCACTTCTACGACCTCCTGAATGTCAACTTTTCGGCTCGCCAGTGTCTTTCATAAAGCACTGTTTGAGCGATTCCAGACGCACGAACCCGTTTCCCGGATCAATGAGGTCCAGATTTACCAGAACGGATATTTACGAATCAACGTAAATGTAGCCCGGATTGCATAAGTAGCCTGCTGTGTACCGCCAAGCGGTACACACAGCAAATTAGGCAGGCTACGCCTTCGAATGGCAAATCCGATTTCCGCATGCCGCCCGGCCTTGCCTGCAGGAGAAACTCCCGTCTTGTACCGGCTGCCGGTACGAAATGCGCTCCTACCCGTTGATCGGAAGGAGCGGAGTCGATAGTCTTTTGGTGCTTCTCTTTCCCGGGAGTCGCGCGGCTGGGCCGCCTGCTCCGGATGCGGCGCCCGCTTCCGGCTTGCAACCTCGCGGGCGCTCGGGAGTTTAACGCTGTGAACATGCCGTTCAGAATTTCCGCACATCGCATGTCCGCCGGATGGAGATCCGTTCCGGCTTCTGGCCGGCTCGCGGCGTAGATATACTCGTGAGTACATTCGCGGCAGAGGGCGCGGCGCTGCTGCTCGAGATGCCTTCAGGATTGGGTAGCGGCGGGCGGCCGCGAGGCCGTCAGGAAGCCTTTGTTTGCAGATACTCCACCACAGGAATGCAAAGCAGCAGCATGAGCGAGACGCGAATCGGGATCATCATGAATGGCGTCACAGGAAGAATGGGACTGAATCAACACTTGATCCGTTCCATCCTGGCCATTCGCAACCAAGGCGGCGTGAAATTGGCGGATGGGTCAACACTGTGGCCCGATCCGATCCTCGTAGGGCGCAGCTCTGCCAAACTGGAGAGCATTGCGCGCGAGCACGGCTTGAGCCGTTGGAGCACAAACCTCAAGGAGTGCCTCGCCAATCCGGAAGACTCGCTCTACTTTGACGCCCAGACCACGGCGATGCGAGAGCAGAGCGTCGAGCTGGCAATCGGCGCCGGCAAGCACATCTATTGCGAGAAGCCTCTGGCCGGCAGCACTCAGGCCGCCTTGCGCCTGGCAGCACTGGCCGCCAAAGCACGGGTCAAGCATGGGGTCGTCCAGGACAAGCTGTTTCTGCCCGGCATCCGCAAGTTGCGCCGTCTGGTCGACAGCGGATTCTTCGGCCGGATCCTTTCGGTCCGGGGCGAGTTCGGCTACTGGGTCTTCGAAGGAGACTGGCAGCCGGCCCAACGCCCATCGTGGAACTATCGCCAGGAGGAAGGCGGCGGCATCCTCCTGGATATGTTCTGCCACTGGAGGTACGTCCTCGATCACACAATCGCCAAGGTGCGGAGCGTATCCTGCATTGCTGCCACGGACATTCCGGATCGGGTCGATGAAAGTGGAAAGAAATATCGCTGTACCGCGGAGGACAGCGCTTACGGAACCTTCGAACTTGAAGGAGGCATCGTTGCGCAGATCAACTCTTCCTGGGTGGTTCGTGTTTATCGCGATGAGCTGTTCAGCCTTCAGGTGGAAGGAACGTTGGGCAGCGCTGTTGCCGGATTGCGCGATTGCCGGGTACAGCATCGCGTGAACACGCCTCGGCCGGTATGGAATCCCGATCTTCCCAGTCCCATCTCCTTCCGTGAGCAGTGGCAGGAGGTTCCGGACAATACCATCTTTGACAATGCCTTCAAGGTACAGTGGGAGAACTTCCTGCGGCACGTCGCCGTGGGTGAACCGTTTCCACATACCTTTCTTGAGGGCGCGCGAGGCGTTCAGCTCGCCGAGCTTGGCATGCAATCGTGGCGAGAGCGGCGCTGGGTGGATGTTCCCGAACTGCATGCCCAGGGCGCGGCTCCCGCGTAGAGGATGGCGATGGCATCGATCCAACGGCTCAGCTTCAATCAGATCACAGCGAACAACTGGTCTCTGCCGCAGGCGGTGGAAGGGTGTGTACGTCTCGGAGTCCCTTCTATCGCCTTGTGGCGTCACAAGGTTCACGAAACCGGTCTCAGAAACAGCCTCCAGCTTGTAATCGACGCCGGCATTCACGTCTCCAGTCTCTGCCGGGGGGGAATGTTTGCCGCAGCCGATGCCGGCGAGCGGGCCCAGCGGATGGAAGACAACTTCCGCGCCGTAGATGAGGCTGCAGAATTGAATGCGGACTGTCTGGTTCTTGTAGTAGGCGCCGCAAATGGAGTAACGCTGGAGAACGCACGGAGCATCGTCGAGGACGCCGTGGGCACGCTCGCGGACTACGCCAAACCGCGCGGCGTCCGGCTCGCTCTTGAGCCCCTCCATCCCATGTATGCGGCCGAACGCTCCGTGTTGGTAACGCTTGAGCAGGCCCTGGAGCTTGCCGCCCGGCATGAGCCGGCCCGCGTCGGCGTGATTGTCGATGTCTTCCACGTCTGGTGGGATCCCAAGCTTTACCAGCTCCTCCGTTCAGCGGGCCCACGCATCTTTGGATTTCATGTCTCCGATTGGCTGGTTCCCCTGCCGGATCTTCTGATGGGCCGCGGCATGATGGGCGACGGCGTTATCGAAATACGAAAGATTCGCGAAGCAGTCGACGCGGCCGGGTATTCAGGCCCAATTGAGGTGGAGATCTTCAACCAGGCGATATGGGATCTGCCAGGCAGCGAAATATTAGCAAGGGTCGTCGAGCGCTTTGAAGAATTTGTCTAACCAATTTTCCTCCGGTTACGGAATGAGATTTTCGTCTTGAAGATACAGTCCGGATTTTCCGCTCAAGACCTCGACCCTGGCCTGCGCCGGCTGTTTGAGATTGCATCCGCCAGGACGCGCGCCCTCGATGCACGGTGGCGCCCGGAAATGGGCGCGCCCGTCTCCACCGCCCGCGGCAGATATACGGCCCGGGCCTGGACACAATGGACTCAGGGCTTCCAGTACGGCAACGCTCTGCTCTGTTTCGATGCAACAGGAGATCCGGACCTTCTCCGGATAGGCCGCGACCACACCCTCCGTCACATGGCCGATCATCTGACCCATACGGGAGTTCATGACCATGGCTTCAACAATCTTTCAACGTATGGCCAGCTTCGGCGGCTGATGCTGGAAGGCCGCATCCCCCACAGCCCCTGGGAGCTGAACTTCTATGAGCTTGCCTTGAAGGTGAGCGGCGCCGTCCAGGCGGCTCGATGGACGGCCTTGCCAGGAAACTCGGGTTATATCTACTCATTCAACGGCTCGCACTCGTTGTTTATCGACACGATACGAACCCTGCGAGTCTGCTGCATCGCGCATCAGCTGGGACAGGTTCTCCTGGGCGAGCAGGACGCACGCGTGGACCTCTTTCAACGTGTCCTTCTTCATCTCATCACCACATCGCAGTACAACGTCTACTACGGGGAGGGCCGCGACTCCTATGACACGCCCGAGCTCCGCGGCAGAACGGTCCACGAGGCGATCTTTAATCCGGCAAGCGGCGCGTTTCGTTGTCCGTCATCTCAGCAGGGATATAGCCCTTTCACTACATGGACGCGAGGGCTCGCCTGGGCCATGCTCGGATTCGCCGAACAGCTTGAGTTTTTCCAGGCTGCGCCTGGGCAGTACTTCGAGTCCGCGGGCATAAGCAAGATCGAGGCCCTCCGTCTCCTCGAACGCTCTGCCCGCGCGACCTGTGACTTTTACATCCATCAAGGGAGCGCAGCCGATGGAATCAGCTATTGGGACACGGGAGCTCCAAACCTCTACAAACTCGGCGATTGGAAGGCCCTCCCGGCCCAGCCGCACAATCGCTTCGAGCCGGTGGATGCCTCGGCAAGCGCGATTGCAGCACAGGGACTGCTGCGCCTGGGCCGTGCGCTCGAAGCCGGAGGCGAGGTCTATCTCGCGGCCGGATTAACCATCGCAAAGCGTCTGCTTGAAGACGAGTATCTCTCTTCCGATCCGAGTCATGAGGGCATCCTGTTGCATAGCATTTATCATCGGCCGAACGGCTGGGATCATCTCCCCCAGGGCGACGCCGTACCCTCAGGAGAGTCAAGCATGTGGGGCGATTATCATCTTCTCGAACTCGGGCTTACTCTGCTTCGTCTCTCTCAGGGGAAGTACTACACCTTTTACCAATCCTCGCACCAGGCCTGACCGTTTGAGAGATTCAATCGTGTCTTGAAAGGAAAGAGATGGTTGCTCTGATCACCGGCGGATCACGCGGAATCGGGCTCGGCATTGCGTTCGCTCTCGGCCAAGGCAACTATACCGTGGTGATCACCGGGCGCCGGCCGGAGGGCGAAGCCAAAGAGGCGCTCTCCCGATTGGCCGAACGGAAGATCCCAGCGATGTACCTGCAGAGCGATGTATCGTCCGCGGCCGATCGCAGCGCTCTCATCACCCGGATCAGCGATCGCTTTGGACGGATCGATGTTCTGGTCAACAACGCCGGCATTGCACCTCGCATCCGGGCAGATATCCTGAACGCAACAGAGGAGAGCTTTGACGAGATCCTCTCGATCAACACCAAAGGCCCATATTTTTTAACCCAATCAGTTGCTCATTGGATGATCGAACTCCGCAAGCAGAATCCGTCCTACCGGGGCTGCATCGTCAACGTAAGCTCGGTCTCAGCCACGGTTGCAAGCGTGAACCGGGGAGACTATTGCATCTCCAAGGCCGGCGTCGCCATGGCCACGAGGCTCTGGGCGGTGCGTCTTGCGGAGTTCGGCATTGATGTATACGAGGTACGGCCAGGCATCATCCTCACCGATATGACGAATCAGGTAAAACCCAAATACGACAGCTTAATAGCCGGCGATCTCCTGCTGGAAAAGCGTTGGGGCACTCCCGAAGATGTAGGACGCGCAGTCCGGATGCTGGTCCAGGGGGATCTTCCCTACGCCTCCGGATCGGTACTCACTCTGGATGGCGGCATGACGATACCTCGCCTCTGATTGGTTTCGATTCGTTCCTTGTGAGCGCGCTTAGCTCACGCACTGCATCGCCCGATCGACGGGGCCAGAACATCTCAGGCCCAAGCGCGGTCAACAAGGATCACCACGATGGATCTCGCAGTGCCTGCACAAGCGCCATTTCCGCGAACTGAGGATCACCGGCCCGGCTGGCAGCTCGCCGTTGCCTCCGCGATCCTGGGCTGGATCCTCGATGCCTTCGACTTCTTTGTTCTTGTCTTCCTCTTCAACGAGCTCATGGCCAGGTTCCAGGTCGGCAAGGCGGCGATTGTCTGGTCCCTCAGCCTCACGCTGGCCCTGCGGCCCATCGGCGCGCTCCTCTTCGGCGGCTGGGCGGATCGATCAGGACGGAAAAAGCCGCTGATCGCTTGTGTCTTGTTCTTCTCTTCGATGACGCTGTTGAGCGGATACGCGCCAAGTTATCCTGTGTTTCTCGCCCTGCGCGGCCTTTATGGCATCGGCATGGGAGGATATTGGGGAATCGGCGCTTCCTATGCGATGGAAAACGCTCCGGTGCGAAGCAGAGGCTTTCTCTCCGGCATGATGCAAAGCGGATACTCGATCGGCTATCTCCTGGCTGCGATCGGGATCCAGACCATCGTTCCCGCTTTTGGCTGGCGAGCGATGTTCGTTGTGGGCTCGATCGTCGCGGTTGCCATCGTCCTCATCACGTGGAAGGCGCCCGAATCCAGGGTCTTTGCAGCTCACCCTTCGCGATCCGTGAGGGACATCGCCAAAACGCTCCTTCAGCATCGCGGAATGTTTGTCTATCTGCTGCTCTTGATGACGGCTTTGAATTGCTTAGCCCACGGGAGCCAGGATCTTTACCCCGACTTCCTTCGCGGACTTCCCTGGATGAGCGGAGCGAAGCTCCTGGGAATGCGGGCAATGTATGGGATCCCGGTGCTCTATAACATCGGTGCAATCACGGGAGCTCTCCTGTTTGGAAACCTGTCGGAGAAGATCGGCCGGAGATCTGCCGTCATGCTCTCGCTGACTCTCTGCCTGATCGCTATTCCCGCCTGGGCCTTCGGATGGACCCTGCTCGCTCTCGCCCTTGGCTCGTTTTTCATGCAGATGGGCGTGCAGGGGGCCTATGGAGTCATTCCTGCGCACCTGAACGAACTCTCTCCGCCCGCCGTTCGCAGTCTTCTTCCCGGCTTTGTCTATCAGATGGGAGTCCTTTTGTCTTCCCCATTCATCCCCATCCTGAATCTGCTCCAGCGCCGGCTGGGATACTCCTGGGCGCTCACTTCCTTCGAGCTCTGCATGATCGGGGTTCTGATGCTCATTTTTGGCTTCGGACCCGAAGAGCGAGGACGAGACTTCAACGCAGCGTAGAAGGCGAATCCTTGGGTTCCGCACGCCCAGCCGTCTATGCCGGCGGAATTGCTTTCTGAACGGACCACGCGAGCCCATCCGCTCCATTCCCCGCGTCAATCAACGTCTCCACCGCCCAATCCGAAGTGCGGAGAACGGCGATCTTTCCGCTGGAGTCGCAGGAGATATATGCGAAGCCGCCGTCGGGATGCAGAAGAACCTCTTGCGGCGCAGCTGGAACATCAACCGTATAGGTCACCTGCAACGCCTCTAAATCGACGATCGCCGCCTGATTCGCCCTGGGCATGGCGACGATCAGCCAGCGGCCGTCCGGCGTGGGAGCCGTACCATATCCTGGGGCGGGCAGAGCGAGCCACCTGCCAATCCGATTTTCCGCGGTATCGATAAGGGCGAGCTGCGGTTTGATCTGATCGGAGGTGAAGGCATGCCGGCCGTCCACTGAAATAGCAATGCGCTGCACCCGCTGCGAGACCTGAATAACATCGATCGTTCTGCGCAGCTGCATATCCACCACCGAGACTGTCCCGGGACCGACGTTCGCCGTATATCCTCTGCGTCCGTCGGGGGTGATCGCCAGCATATGTGATTCCGCTTGTCCCGTCGGGATTGAGCCGACAACTTTCAGACTTGCAGGATCGACGATGCTGATCGAGTTCTCCAGCTCAGTCGTCACATAAAGCAGCCCGTCGTTGCGCCCGAGGAGAATGCAGTGCGGGCGCACGCCATGCCCGAAGTCAATTTCCCCCACGATCCGCTGCGATGCGAGATCGATGACCACGATGTTGCGGCCGTCGGAGCCCGGCTTGCCCACCCCGGAATCACCATAGATAGGCACGAATGCAGTCCGGCCGTCCGCCGAGGCAGTGACCTCGTGTCCGGTTGTTCCAGCTACAGATACGGCAGCGACCTGGCGTCCCGCTTGGGGATCAACCAATCCAAGGGTCCGGTCGTCTTTGTTGGCAACCAGCAGCACTCCATGCTCGAAAGCGACAGCAGCACACATCGAAATCCACCCATCCTCTTCCTACCGGGAGAGTGTGGTTATCCTATCTCATCTTCTCTATTTCCTGGAAAGGGGCGCCAGGGGACGCAGGCGTGCGCGGGGCAAGGAGGACGGCCGTTTGCGGCGATCCGCGGCGTCCTGTCTCTGGACGCCGCAATCAGCGCATCTCCCTACATGCAGGATGTACCGGTCCGCAACTCTTCACTCAGAATAATCGCCTCGGCAATGGCGCGCATGGGTTTGCGCTTCTGCCTGCTCATCCTCTGCAAAGTCAGATAGGCGTTCTCCTCGTCGACCCTCATCTGCCGCTGCAGGATGCCTTTGGCGCGCTCCATCAGCTTGCGGGTGTCGAGATGCCGCTGCATCTCGGCCTTTTCCGCCTCGATGCGCGCCAGCTCCAGCTCCGCCCCAACCAGGAAACCGATCGTCGTAACCAGGCGAATCTCACGCTCGGTGTGTTGATGCGCCTGACGGTGCTGCAGGTTGATAACGCCGATCGCTCTCCCTCGGGAGACGATGGGCACGGACAAAAACGCCTCGAAGGAATCCTCAGGAAGGCTGTTGAATCTGCGGAAGCGCGGGTCGGTGGCGGCATTCCGCGTGATCGCCACCGTCTGCCGATGCTCCGCAACCCAGCCGGTGATCCCCTGGCCCATCGCCAGGCCCAATCGATTGAGCAGATCGGAGTGCGGATTTTTCGATGCGCTCAGAATCAGCCGTTCGTCTCTCAGTACGTAGACGAAGCATGAGTCGCACCTCACCACGTCAGAGATAAAGTCCAGAATACGTTGAAGGATGGATTGAAGTGAGTCGACGGCAGCGATGCGGCTGCCGATTTCATGAAGGAATTCAAGGTCCTGGGACTCTTCGATCTGCGCTGTCACAACGTTCATCTTCTACCTCCTGAAAATAAGATCCTTGAGAGCGGCTCTTCCTGGTTCGGCCCGAATCACTCGCCGGTCTCTCTTGCCCATCCGCACGAGTCATGGCACTCGGTTACTGGGAGAATGTCTCGCAATACTCCATCGACGGTGGGCAAGAGCAGAAGAGATTCCGGTCGCCATAGACGTTGTCGATCCTGTTCACTGGCGACCAATACTTGTCGGCTCTCCGCGAAGGCGCAGGGAAGCATCCCTGTGCGCGCGGGTAAGGGCGTTCCCATGTGTCATCGGCGAGGTCGAAGACCGTGTGCGGCGCATAACGAAGCGGACTCTCCGCGACGTCATACTTGCCGGCTTCAATCTCCCGAACCTCGGCGCGTATGGCGATCATGGCGTCGCAGAAGCGATCGATCTCCCGCTTCGACTCTGACTCCGTCGGCTCGATCATGAGAGTCCCCGGCACCGGAAAGCTCATAGTCGGAGCGTGAAAGCCGTAATCGATCAGCCGCTTCGCCAGGTCATCCACCGTGACACCGCAGGAGGCTTTGAGCGGACGGGTATCCAGAATGCACTCGTGCGCTACCCGTCCGTGTTCATTCTTGTAGAGCACCGGGTAATGCTTCTCCAGGCGCTTCGCAATGTAATTCGCATTCAGAATCGCAACCTCAGTCGCCTTGGTGAGCCCTTCGCTCCCCATCAGCAGCGTGTAGGCCCAGGAGATCGGAAGAATTGATGCCGAGCCAAACGGAGCCGCGGAGACCGGACCGACCGCACTGCCGGCATCCAGTTGCGGATGACCGGGTAAAAAAGGAGCGAGATGCCGGCGAACGCCTACAGGGCCAACCCCGGGGCCTCCGCCTCCATGAGGAATGCAGAAGGTCTTATGCAGGTTGAGATGGCTGACATCCGCGCCGAATCTTCCCGGATAAACGATTCCGACCTGGGCATTGAGATTGGCGCCATCCAGGTAGACCTGTCCGCCATACTGGTGCACAATCTCGCAGATCTCCCGCACGCGCTCCTCAAAGACGCCATGCGTCGAAGGATAGGTAATCATGATGGCTGCGAGAATGTCGGCGTAGTGCTTCGCCTTCTCACGCAGATCCTCAATATCGACGTTGCCGTTTTCATCACAGCGAACGCCCACTACCTCCATGCCGGCCATATGCGCCGATGCCGGATTGGTGCCGTGTGCGGAAGAGGGAATGAGGCAGATGTTTCGATGGGCCTCTCCCCGGCTGCGATGGTACGCCCCGATCGCCAGCAGCCCGGCGTATTCCCCCTGCGCCCCGGAGTTCGGCTGGAATGAGAATGCATCGTAGCCGGTAATCTCGCACAACCTCTTGCCCAGCTTGTCGATCAGCTCCGCATAGCCGGCGGCCTGGTCCGCAGGCGCAAAGGGATGCAGTTCCGCAAAAAGCGGCCAGGTGACAGGAATCATCTCCGTCGTGGCATTCAACTTCATGGTGCAGGAGCCGAGCGGAATCATCGCCCGATCGAGAGCAAGATCGCGGTCCGCCAATCGGCGCATGTAGCGCAAAATCTCAGTCTCCGAGCGATATTGATGGAAGACCGGATGCTCCAGAAACTTGCTCGTACGCCGGAGCTCAGCGGGCAGAGCCGGAACAGCATCGACGGATGAAAACGAAGGCGCTGTATCCCCGAAGCACTTCCATATTGCCTCCACCAGCGCCGGCGTGGCGGTCTCATCCAGGCTGATCCCGATTCTTTGATCCGGCCCATTGCCGGCAGAGGGTATCCGGCGCAGGTTGATGCCCGCAGCCACCGTCGCGCGATGGATCTGCTCCGTGTGCTCCCCGGTGATCACAGTAATGGTGTCGAAATAAGACTCAGGCTCTACGCGAAATCCCATGCGCGCCAGACCGGAAGCCAGCTTTGCGGTGAGGTGATGAACTCGTCCCGCGATGGCAGCCAGGCCTTCAGGACCGTGGTACACCGCATACATCGACGCGATCACGGCCAGGAGCACCTGAGATGTGCAGATATTGGATGTAGCCTTTTCCCGGCGTATATGCTGTTCGCGGGTCTGCAGAGCAAGGCGGTAAGCCTGGGCTCCCCGAGAGTCGACCGACACTCCCACCAGGCGGCCTGGCAGCGAGCGCTTGAATTCATCCTTCGTCGAGAGAAACGCCGCATGCGGACCGCCGTATCCCATGGGCACGCCGAACCTCTGCGTCGAGCCAATCGCGATGTCCGCGCCGAGTTCTCCCGGCGGCGTCAGCAAGGTCAGAGCCAGAGGATCGGTCGCCATCACGGCCAGCGCTCCGTGGGCGTGCAGCGCCTCGATGATCTTGCGGTAGTCGAGAATCTCCCCATAAGTGCCGGGATATTGCAGGATTGCGCCGAAGATTCCCTCTGCATTCAAGGCGCTTTGGGCATCCCCAATCACCAGATGCCAGCCAAGAGGTTTTGCCCGCGTCTCAAGAACGGCGATGGTCTGCGGATGACAGTTCTTATCGACAAAAAAACTTGTATGTTCCGATTTCGCGTGGCGCTGGGCCATCGCCATCGCCTCTGCCGCAGCGGTTGCTTCATCCAGAAGCGAGGCGTTCGCGATATCCAGACCAGTGAGGTCGCACACCATCGTCTGGAAGTTAATCAGTGCCTCGAGGCGGCCCTGGCTGATCTCCGGCTGGTAGGGCGTGTAGGCCGTATACCATGCCGGGTTCTCCAGAATGTTTCGCTGAATCACCGCGGGCAGAATGGTTCCGTAGTATCCCTGGCCGATACACGAGGTGAGCAGGCGGTTTTGATTGGAGACCACGCGCAGATAGGCCAGGGTCTCCGTCTCCGTCAGCGCCGCCTGGGCCTCAAGCCGGCCGGGCTCGAGGATCGAGGCCGGCACCGCTTCTTCCATCAGCCGGTCAAGAGAGCCAACGCCAACCGTTTGCAGCATATCTTTCATCTCTGCGTCTGAAGATCCAATATGCCGCCGGGAAAACGGCACCGTCTCTGTTCCTACAAGAAAGCCATCGATTGATTTCATAGTCTTCAACTCTTCCATCGTGTACTCATCCCCCGGGTACGCGATCCATTCTTCTGACGGACAGCTCCGGCTACGCCCTCCGGAATCTGCCGCTCAACATTCCACGACGTTGACTGCAAGGCCGCCCAGACTCGTTTCCTTGTATTTCGATTTCATGTCATTGCCCGTCTGCCGCATGGTCTCGATCACCGCATCGAGCGTCACAATATGCGTTCCGTCGCCGCGCAAAGCCAGCCTGGCGGCATTCACCGCCTGCACCGCGCCCATGGTATTTCTCTCAATGCATGGCACTTGAACCAGGCCCATGATGGGATCGCAGGTCAGGCCGAGATTGTGTTCCATGCCGATTTCAGCGGCATTTTCAATCTGCCGATTGGTTCCCCCCAGGGCTGCAGTCAACCCAGCGGCCGCCATGGAGCAGGCGACGCCCACCTCTCCTTGACAGCCCATTTCAGCCGCGGAGATCGAAGCCCGCATCTTGTACAGCACGCCGATCGCCGCCGCCGTCAGCAGGAACGTTCGCGATCCTTCGAGCGTTGCCCCGGCGCAGAAGGTCTCATAGTACTTCAGAACGGCGGGGATCACCCCGGCAGCTCCATTCGTCGGCGCCGTCACCACGCGGCCGCCCGCAGCATTCTCTTCGTTCACTGCCAGGGCATAGAGGCTGATCCAGTCCATCACCTGCGACTCATCGTGACCGGCGGTGGACTGCAACAACCCCTCATGAAGCGCTCGGGCGCGCCGGCGAACCTTCAATCCCCCGGGAAGAATCCCCTCGTGCCGGCAGCCTCGTTCAATGCAATCGAACATACCCTCGCGGACATCGTCCAGAAACCGGATCGTCTCCGATTGATCTCGCCAGATCGCTTCGTTGGCCAGCATGATCTCTGCGATCGAAAGACCACATCGCTCTCCGATGGCAAGCAGATTTTCCGCAGACGAGAATGGATGCCGCAGCTCCTCATAGGGCGCCATCCCGGAATCGGCCGCCTCTGCTCCTTCCAAAACAATCGCTCCCCCGCCGATTGAGTAGTATTGATCGGTGACCAGGGGATGCATGCAATGGTAGGCGGTAAAGCGCATTCCATTCGGATGCGCCGGTAAAAACTCGCCGCGGCGGAAGATCAGATGCTCCTGTTCTACGAAATGAACGGGTAAAGACGCGTTTAAGAGAATGGCCTTGTTCGTCCGGATCTCATGAACCAGCTCCGGGATGCGATCAGGCTCGATCTCCTCAGGCCGCCATCCGGAGAGGCCAAGCAGAATAGCGATATCCGTTCGATGACCCATTCCGGTCAATGCGAGGGATCCGTAGAGTTCCACGAGAATGGAGGTCGGCCTGAAGCCGCTCGTTGCGGAGAAGCCTGACGCGAACTCACGCGCAGCGCGCATCGGCCCTACGGTGTGGGAGCTGGAGGGTCCAATCCCGATGGCGAAAATATCAGTTACGCTGTGGAGCCTGCGCGCGACTGTGTCTTGGATGGAATGAAGCGAGGCAACCATGGCGCACACTCCCTTGAGACTGAATTGCAGGTCTCGTGGTGCGCCCCTTCTGTCAGTTTGCCTGAGAGAATTATCCCGTCGGCGGACACCTCAAGGGTGCCTCTCTCCAGAAGTCACTATCGCTATCGCGGTCCTTTTGCCTGAGAGTTTCCGGGGCGGTTGCTCCTTCGGCGTCGATGTTCCGATCTCTCCCGCGACAACGCAACGTATTTCATTCGGTAGATGAACGAAGACTACGTGCTCCAGAATCGACGTATGGTGCGAAACCATTGCATTGACTTCTGGAAAGCGCCAGATGCAGAATCGCTCCGGCGCCTGTCTTTACTTTAGCCAGAAACCGACTCGCAGGCAATCTTTCTTTTCAGTTCCCGTCCGCTGGTAACCCGCGCGCACGAGCCCCGCGTAAGCCCTTAAGCCCGCAGGGTTTGCTCCAGCGGCCATAGATGTGGAGAGGGGCCAGCGCCCCGGGCTGGAACCCGGATATAAGGAAAAGACACTCCACGGGTCCGGCGCTGATCGATCGAAGGAAGATTCCGCCCTCACCAGCCGGCAGAACCCACCATCAGTTCCCGGATCCTTGAACGGCAGCCGCCGGATCGTATGCGGATTTTCCCGAAGCCCCCGGGCCGGACGAGCTCAGCTTGCTCTCCATGCGAACGGTTGGATAATGAATCCCCAACTGGTCCATGTAGGTCGGATACTTCGCCGCATCGTAATAGTACTTCTTCATCTCCGGCCGGAACTTCTCCATGGTCGCCTGGTTGAGCCAGAGGGCTGGCTTATCCGTGGGACGCAACAGAGGGCGATACTTTTCGGTTTTGGTCTGCACATCGTTGAAGTAGTCCCAGGCGGCTTTCACGAGCTCGGGCTTCGCCATCAAATCAAGCAACGTCATGGCCTGCACCTTGGCGCCCGCGATCACTCCTTTGTAGGCGATCGGCGTGGCCATCGCCACCCCATTCGCCCAGTTATGTCCGGGCAGGTTTGGGATATTCGACGGATAACGCAGGACAATGGTCGGAACATTCCACGAGATATCGCCGATATCGTCGGAAACACCAATGTTCAAAGGGGGATTTGGCGGGGGCCTCAAGACGTCAAGCTTCGTGTCGAGTCCCGTCTCCGGCGCTTGAATGTCGTGCTGCAGCGCCTTTGCCAGCGTCTGATCGTCCTCCGACCAGGCCGGCATACCGACCTGCTCGATGTTCTCATATGCGTCCTCGGCAATCGCCTTGTTGAAGTGCCCCGGCCATGCCGAACCCAGCACCGATGAGTTCCAGGTGGTTTTGGTCATCAGCGAGGCGCCTTGAGCCATCTTATCTCCCGCGTCCCACAACTCTTTGATGTGGTCGTAGTCTGCCTCTCGGAAGTAGTACCAGACACTGGCGTCGGAAGGCACGACGTTAGGCTGGTCTCCGCCATTTGTGATGACGTAATGGGACCGCTGCTGCAGGCGGAGATGCTCGCGGCGGAAGTTCCATCCGACGTCCATCAATTCCACTGCGTCCAGAGCGCTCCTCCCGCGCCAGGGCGCGACCGCGGCATGCGAGCTTTCGCCGAGGAAGTTGTATTGGACCGAGATCAGCCCGTCGGAGACGCCGCCGCCCCAACTGGTCCCAAGATTATCGCCGACGTGGGTGAAAAGGACGGCATCTACATCCTTAAAGTAACCATCACGGACATAAAATGCCTTGGAGCCGAGCAACTCCTCCGCCACCCGGGCCATACTTTGATCGTGCCTTTAAGATGGTGCTTGATCATCAGATCTTTGACCGCCAGCACCGCCACTATGTTGACCGCCTCGCCGGAGTTATGTCCTTCGCCATGCCCGGGCGCTCCGGCCACGATAGGATCGTGATACGCAACCCCCGGCTTCTGGGATGCCTGAGGAACGCAATCCAGGTCTGACCCCAGGGCGATCACGGGCTTCCCTTCCCCCCATGTCGCCATCCAGGCCGTTGGAATCCCGGCGATTCCTCTCTGGATCTGAAATCCGTTCTCCTCCAGGATGCCGGTCAGGTATTTTGAGGTCTCGTACTCCTGGTAGCCCAACTCTCCGAAGCTGAAGACGGTATCGACCATAACCTGCACTTGCTTCGCCCTTTGATCCACCGCAGCCGCCGCCTGCTTTTTGAGTGCGGCCAACTGCTCGGGGCTGGGCCCGGAGGACTGCTGCGCGCGTCCCACACTCGAAGCCAGAATCGCCGCGGCGAACATTCCGAAAACTCTAAACTTGCATCTCATGCTGAGGCCTCTTAAGTTTGTATCCCGCGGAACAGCGAGCACAGTTCTCCTGCGACGGATCAGTTGGCAGTCAGCACAAAAGGAGCCACGTAGAGCTGGTCTCCTCCTCGAAACTGAAGCCACATTTTGTAGATTCCCGGCTCCCTGACGGAGACGTGAAGCATCATGTTCGGCGGAGAACTGGAAGAATCCGGCAACTCCACGGTCATCTTCCGCATTTCGCTGGGGGACATTCCCATCATGTTGACCGCGGCGCCCTGACCCATGGGCGTGGGATGGACATGGACATAGCTGAGATCGCGAGAGTTGAGAAAAACCGCGTGAGCAGGTGAGCCGAGATACGGATGGAGATCCGTAGCCGGCGCGTCCCCTTTGAGAATCTGAACTTCGATCATATCCATGCCGCCGGCGCTCAGCTTCGCCTTGCTCAGATCGACGGTGTACGGGCCTATGCTGACCTCTCTCCCTGTCGGCGTGAGGTCGGGACTCTTTGCCGGTCCGGCCTTGCTCACCGTAAGGTCGAAGCGAAACACCTGATGATCTCCGTCGTTGGGTTCTCCGTCCGCATAGAGGTAATATTCGCCCGCCTTCGCAAACGGCTGATCGATACGAAAGTGTCCGTCGGGGCCAAGAACAGGATGAATGTGAATGAAGGTAGAAAAGTCTTTGCTGACCACCACGACATGGAGCTTCTTTGTCATCTCGACTGCATAATTGCGTATCGGCTGAGTCGAGTTCGGAGGCGTCATCCATATCTCAATATGCTGCTTGAGCGGATCTCCCGGGACAGGCGTCATCTGCATGTGCCCCTGTGTGATCGCCCGGCCACCCTGGTAAGCGAAATTTCCCGTAAGGATCGAAGATGCGCCAAAAGAAACGGCCGTCGCCGCGGCGATGCACAAAGTGACGATAAGCTTTTTCATTTTCGTCCTCAACTTATGAGCTGGCCCAAAGGCCGCAAGGTGCCGTTGACATCCGAACAAGACGAACCTTTCTCTCCATCGCTACTCGTATCGCAAGGCTTCGATCGGGTTGAGGCGGGAGGCGCGCTGCGCCGGATAGAATCCGAAAGAGACCCCCACGGCAGCCGCGATGCCAAAGCCCAATAAGACCGCCATGAACGAGATGGAGGCGGGCCA
>DASYYO010000070.1:0-1756 GCA_035933805.1 Acidobacteriaceae bacterium
CGAGCGCAAGCGCGAAGGCGCACACGGTAAGCGTGCGGATGAGGGCGAGGCGCTCGGCTGCGGGCGTCGCTCCGGCGGTCATGCGTACGAGCACCCAGAGGATCAGCGATGCGGCACCGGTGAAAGCCAGGAAGCCGGAGAAGAGCCGCAGAGATTGCGACCACCAGTGTTCGTCAGGGAATCGAACTAACGCGGCATAGGCAAGGATCGCCGCGGTAGCTGCGACGAGCAAGATCCAGGCGGGCGCGGTGGGGAATCTGCCGGCAACCGTATCAAGCTCCCAGACAAATAGCCCGGAGGCGGCTCCGGCGGCACAGAATGCGATCAGACCCTGCATTTCCAGCGTTCGGCGCGAAGCGCGGGCGCCCGATGCGGTTACGGCGATCGCGAACAGCGCGAGACAGAATGGAAGGGCGCCGGAATGCAGGCTCAGAAAGCAACCAGCCAGAAACAATACGAAGCTGCCGGCCGCGTAGACATGGTAATTGCGTGCTGCGTGAGTGCGGTCGAAGCGAAGAAAAGTAAGGACGTATCCGGCTGCGGACCCGATGAGGCAGAGGCCGCCGAGGAGGGCTGCGCCGGGGCCCGACCAGAAGACGAGGACAGTCCAGATCGAGAGCAACAGGGCAATCAGGGCCTGGGTCGTCTCAAAGACTGAGATCGCACGGCGCTGGAGCAGGGTCTGCACCGTCGCGCTGACCGCGTGGATGAAGAGCAGCGCGGGAGCAAGCGCGAGCGGGAGTGCTGTGGGTACCGGACGGTACTCAACGCGCGAGGCGGCGGGGCTGGCGTAGATCCAGATGGCCGCGAAGAGAGCGAGGTCGGCAGCGGCGGCGACGAAAAAGCGGACCTGGGCCCCACGACCGCGGGCCGCCGCGACTTCGCCGGCGATGAGCATGATCAGGAGGGCGCCGATGAAGGGAACGGGGTTGCGGGTCGCAATGGCGAGGACCAGGGCCGCGAGACTCGCGGTGCTGTCCACGATCCACGAAACCGCCTGGAAGTTGTGCTTCCACCCAAAGGCAGAGGCCGCCACGACAAACAGGGCGAGGATTCCGGCACTGAGGAGATCGGGGAGGAGACCGAAGCGGAGGGTCAGCTCCCACAACATCGGCACCAGGATGACTGCGGAGGTTACGGCCCAGGCAATGCTGACAAACCATGACTCGCTGCGCGATCGCGTGGCTGGCAAGAGCCAGACAAAGGCATAGGCGATGGCCATGACGATCACCGGAGTGTGTGGAATCGCACTGGATTCGGCGAGCGCTCAGAGTGCATACGCGCCGGCGATGCAGAGCATGGCCTTGCCAAGCACGGAGAAGACTCCGCCGCTCGGGGAAAGCGCGGCCCGAGGACGATCCGGGACGCGGGAGGGGGCGGCTGTCAGCTCGGGTGGAATGGGCTGCGGGCGCGGCGGCTGCTCAAGGGCTGCGATGCGGCGCTCCAGCGCATCGATCCGCTCGGTGAGAAGTTCGAGGGCGTCGGCTGGATCTTTCATGGTCGTCACCGTTTCTGGGAGACCGGGGTTGCGGGGTGGAGTCTAGTCGCCGGGCGCGGGTGCAGGCTGGCGCTCGGGCCATGGCGGCAGCAGGCGAACCAGAAACACGAGAATCACCAGGGGCAGGATGGTGAGAGCGATCGAGACCAGCAGCCCTTCGCGCGTCGCCAGAGCCATCTTGTAAGTGGTATAGCCGAGGAAGCTTTTGGAGAACAGTTGTCCCCCGATGACGACGTTCCAGCGCATGGCAAAAATGCC
>DASYYO010000424.1:0-8653 GCA_035933805.1 Acidobacteriaceae bacterium
GAAGCGGAGGAGAAAGCAGCTCGCGGGCTTTCTATTCAGCATAGCGGGCGCGAGCCGAAGTCATCTGCGGGCGCCGCGGAAGGCGGCCCCGTATCTCGGATTGGAACTCAGGATGCTATGTCTCTATCTATCGACCTATCAGGTCACGAATTCAACTTACTTGAAGAAAATCAGCTTAGCCTTTGCGTCCATCGCGGAGGCATCGACACCAGGCACTGACTTGAGGTCGGCAAGGCCGGTGAAGCTCCGCTGGCTGCGCCGGGCGAGGATGGCCTGCGCGGTCTTCTCCGGCACGTTCAACACGATCTCCAGCTCTTCTGCGCCGGCCGCGTTCACGTTGATCGTCGTCATGGTGCGGTGGAGATAGTCCATGATGTCATCCAACTGCTCGTCCGTCCCATTGGCGCCGCGGTCAATCATCGTCTGCACAGTGTCGTGCCAGGAATCGAAGCTCATCGGCGTGTCCATGACCATCTGCAGCGTATGACAGCGTGCACAGACGGCCTGGAGCGATTCGTGCTCTCGTGCCAGGTTCCGCGCCGAGTCCTGCGCTGAGACCGGCAGGCCGGCGGTCTGTGCAGCGGCGCACAGAGCCGGGGCGAGCAGCATGCCGAAGACTTTCCAGACTCCCCCTGAGCCCCCTCGCCCCCCGGGAAACGGCTTCCCTGCCGGATCAGTCACCGGGCGCCTTGGCGTTCCCCGCCTTCACTCCGGTCAGCGTGACCGGCGCGCTGCCCGGCATGGGCGTGACATGCGGTCCCACGCCCAGCTCCTCCGCGGTCTGGTAGTCGCCGAAGGCGTTGGCGAACTGGTTGGAGACCCGCTGCAGGTGGCCGTTGTCGAAGGTCATGTCCAGCAGCTTTTCGCTATACATGGTGCGGCCATACTCATCCTTCATTTGTCCAACGATCTGGTGTGTCTCTACGTCGATAATGTCGCCCGAGGAGGAGTATGCGTATTTTCCATCCAGGCCGAAGGTGATCCAATACGTGCCTGCGGGGGTGTCGATCGTGCCGATCTCCTTCGGGTCGTCGGTGTTGGAGAAGATATGGATCTTTTTGAAGATGCCGTCGGCCAGCCATATCTCCTTCTCATCCGGAGTGAGAGCGATGCCGTGGCTGGGGCAGCCGTGAGCGATGCGCGGATGCGGGGTCACATTCCACTTCGATTTCCAGTCCTCGCTGGTGACCTCGACCGACTTGACGACCTTGCCCGTCGGGACATCGGCGATCACAAAGCCGAGAAAGTTATTATTGTTGGCGTAGATCCTGGTGGAATTTTTATTGAGCGCGAAGACGCGCACATTGTCCGGAAAACGGATGGTCTTGATCACCTTGCGCGTCTCGACGTCGGAGATGGTCATCACCTTGTTATTCGGAGATAGGAAGGCCGTCTTGCCATCCGCGCTCAGGATCAGGTTGTGCGAATTGGGGCTCTCCGGCGCCTCGAGCTTGCCGATCAGCTCGCCGGTCCTGGCGTCGACCTCGTACCAGTAGTCCTGCAGGTCGCCGCCGACGACGACGATCCTGCCGTCCGGGGTGACCTGGGGTCGCTCGCAGCATTTCCCGTCCAGCGTGACCGACCAGACCATCTTATCGGTGCCGAGGTCAATTGCGCCCAGACGGCCGCGCGCCGCGACATAAATCAGGTTGGTCACTGGGCTGGCGGCCACCCCGGAGACCTGCTCCGGACTCATGCTGCCGGCGTACTCCCAGGTGGGAATCCGCTTGACGAAGCGGTAGTTGTCATTGGCGTCGAGCACGACGAGGCCGATGCCGTTCAGCCATCCAGCCCGCTCGAGCGACCCCGGCAGCGCGACATAGACCAGGTGCCGCCCTCGGGGACGGAAGCTGTCGTTGGGCTCGCGGCGCGCGCGGGAAGGCGCAGCGGTGGACGATTGGGCCACGGCGACGACCGCGCCACCCAGGAGCAAAGCGGCCAGGAACTGCAAGAGCGGCTTGAGTTTCATTTCCATCTTCCTCGACGATCTCCAGGCGCATTCCCCGGCGACCCATCTTAAGGGGCGGAAATGGAGAGGCGCAATCCTGGACCCGGACGCATGCCGTATTCCCGAATGATCTGCCCAGTGGAGAGAGGGAAGGACCTGTCCGTTGAGCGGCTGGTCAAGAGGGCATCTCGACTCCGCGACAGCCTCATGGACAGCCCTCGCCTGCCCCGTTCCGCTGCTCTTCTCACGCCGCAAAGAGCCACAGGCGCCGGGAGCCTTCTCGCAGGTGGTCACTTATGCCGGGAAGATGGGCGCTCCAACATACTATGTTCAGGAGGTAAGTAGAAGATGCCCTTGGGCAGCAAATGCCTTTGCGCTAACTAGAAAATTAAGAGGAGTATTCCCTCGCTCTCGCAGAAATCCGGAAGCCGTCGCTGAACAGTCCGGAAGAGCCGCTATCTTACGATCCGTCGCTCCAACGACGCCACGCTTACAAGCTCTTACCACGCTTTGCTTGACCGAGCTCACTGTTGACGAGTTAGAGCCCAGCCGCCCAAGCGATCTCGTTATTCAGGCCGGCCATCGTGTAAATCCCTCCGGTTCGGCGGCGTCTTTTTTCCCGATGCGAGCACAATTTGCACATCGAGGGAAAAGGCTGCCTGAGCTTCAAAAAATTCTTCGGATTACTCCACAAAAATGCTTTCCTCTGCTGAAGAGTTGTGTATGATCCCTCTAAGAAATCACTTGGACTTTCTGCCTGCAAAGTCTTGAGGTCGAGATTCAGTGGAGAGGTTCAGCGGCCCTTCCCCGCGAGTGGCCAGAGCCGCAAAAGTAGCCTTCCACAACTTTCTTCGCGCTCAAGCTTCGCTCCGGTGTGCGACGAGTGGAGATGTGTGCCTCCACGGCTGCCGAAGCACGTAAAGATGAGGTTGTCGAGTTCCTGTCAGGCGCATGGCGTCTTGCCGCTCAGACCAGCCCAATGACATCGACCAAGGTACTCGATTCCTCCGCTGATAAGACGCAGCGGAAGAGTCCTACGCAAACCTCAACGGAATTTCCCCTATGAGGAAAAACATGCGGAAAGGCTTCAACAACCTCTTAAGCTGCGGCCGGAATCTGGGATCGCGCGGCCTGTATTCCAGGCAGATCCTCTCACCTCGCGGTTGCTGGGAGTTTTCCGGAGGCTCTTCCCCTCAAAAATCCCATGTTCAATTGCAGCGCTGATTGCGGGTCCGCTCTGATCGGCTCCTGTAACCAGCGGTTCAGGCCTTGATTGTCACGGCGCAACAACAGCAGAACGGAGTGCGGCCCTGCCGCACCTCACCAACATTCTTTAGATTTACGGGTCTCGGGATATCTATTCATGTGATTGCCCGGACGGGACCGAAGCGGCCTGCGTCCATGCCTTGAATCGACTCCTGCGATCCGGATGCACGCGCTCGAAACTAATTGCCGAAGGCAGACGCATGAAGACTTTTCTATTCGCTATCTCGACGTTTCTCTTAATCGCGGCACCTGCCTTCGCAGATGTCACAGTCAGCAGCCCGTGGAACGGCGAGACGGTCGGCTCGCAAGTGCATTATGTGGCCACGGCCTCGACCAGCACATGTTCGAGCGGCGTCGCCTCCATGGGGGTCTACGTGGACAACCAGCTCACCAAGGTCGTCTACGGAACCAGCATGGACACCACGGTTCCAGTCAGCTCCGGGAACCACAATACGGTGGTCGAAGAGTGGGATTACTGCGGAGGGGCGACATTTACCCCGGTCTCGGTCAATGTGTCGGACCAGTCGGGCGTTTGGGTCAGTTCGCCGGCCAACAACAGCCAGGTTAGCTCGCCGGCGAATTATGTGGCGACAGCGACCGCCTCCGGCTGCTCCAAGGGAGTTGCGGCCATGGGCATTTACGTCAATAACAACCTGACTTATGTGGTGAACGGAGCCAAGCTGAACACCCAGCTGCCTCTTGGATCGGGAAACCAGAACACCGTGGTCGAAGAGTGGGATTACTGCGGGGGCGCTTCCTACACTCCGGTGAATGTCAACGTCCAGGGTGGCGGCGGTAACTCGATTTATAACATCCAGGCCAGCGGCGGCTGGACAGGCTCGGGCGAGCTCGCCCCCGCCTACGACGTGTGCGGGTCCAACTGCCCGGGCGTGAACTGGTCGATGTGGCGCGGCGTTCAATCGCCATCGATCAGCGGAAATGCGACTGGTTTCTATCTCGGAGGAAGTACCCCTTATTCTGACGCTCTATGGTCCAACCCTCTCATCGGCCAATTCTCCACGCAAGGCCTCCCCGATTCTGATCACAGTCTGCTTCCTACCCTTCACAATTTCACCTACGATGCATACTTCTACGGCTCAAACCTCGGCGTCACCCAGGTCCTGGAATTTGACATCAACATGTATCTGAATGGCGTCGGGATGATATGGGGCAACCAGTGCCGCATCGCCGGCGGAAATGAATGGGATATCTGGGACAACGTGAATGCGCAATGGGTGCCCACGGGAGTTGCCTGCAACCCGGTGAGCAACGCTTGGAATCACGTCACCATCCAGGTGCAGCGAGAATCGGACAATTCCCTTCTCTTCCAATCGATCACGCTGAACGGAGTCACCGCGAACATCAACAAGACCTATCCGCCGTTCTCAGTTCCCCAAAGCTGGTGGGGCATCACCGTCAATTATCAGATGGACGGAAACTACCAACAGGCAGGAAATACAACCTACCTGGACAACTTTACCTTTACCTACTGGTAGATACGGTCGATCGAAAGCTCGGGGCGTCTGGGCGGCTTTTCCGCCGGTCCGGCCGCCCCGAGATCTTTTTGCATCCATGAGTCTTTTTTATCGTTGATCATCTACCGGCTCTCTTCTGCTTGTGTCTTCCGCGGGTCGTCCCGGGACCTGTTCGCTCTGCCGCCACGCGGATGGCAGACGCCGCAGGATCTCCTGCTGGACGTCGGGAACCGGCATGGGCGGGATGACTGTGATGCCGCCCAGCAGATCGCTGAGAGCGAGGTAGGAAGCGCGGCTGGTATAGAGAAAGTCGAGCGGGTATTCGGGCTTGCGTGCGCGCGCCTGAACGGGATCCGCATCGAGCAGATAACTGACATCGGGCCTGGGAACAAACTTCATGATCCAGCGGATGTACGCCCGCGCGGCTGGATTGCCCAGGTTCAGGTTGGCAAGCTCGTCGTAGGCGTACCGGTCGAAGATGACGAAATCCGCATCGGACTTCGACGCCTTCTCCACCGCCTGCCGGAGCGAGACGGCGTCCACAAAGTAGAGAACCCATCGCACCGCCGTCATCCACGGAGAGCGGACGTTTTTGTCCCTGCGGTGGATCGGCGCGTCTGGGGTGCCAACGCCTTTGTCCCCCCGGAAGAGGGTGTGTCCGGTCGCTTCGCGCATGCGCTTCATTCGGGCGACGTCGTCCCAGAAGGTGACCAGATGAACGCGGGCGCCGCTCTCCGCGAGGCGGGCTCGAAGAGCCTGAATCTGGGTGCTCTTTCCAGCTCCATCGATTCCGGAGAAGCTGATGAGCCTGGAGCGGCGTTTGGCGGGGCTGGCACGCATCAGGGTGCTCCAAGATAGGAAAGAAGAAGAGATCCGCTCATAAGCGCTGCTGCAGCCTTCTGGAGGGGTTTCTATCGCCGTTGCTAGGGACGGCTGGGACTGGAATGGGAGAGCGCCGCCACAGTCCCTACGGCAACGCCAATGCCAATGAGCACGCCAACTTTGATCAGGAGCGAGCGGGTCCGCCTTTGCCTGGCGGGAGCGATGGCCGCTCCGGCAGGTCTGGAGGCGGCAACCCCGATCGGTTTCTCATAGGGCGCAGCGGCGGTTCCGACCGGTTTGGCAGGGCTGATCTGCTTTCGCGGAGCTTCGGCCGGCTGAGCGGCTTGCGGAACTGGAACTCCGGCAGCGGGTTGACTCTGGGCTGGGCCGGAATCTGGCTGTTTCGGCACACTCTGGGGTGCCTGCACCTGGTCTGGAGCGGCAGGCGCAGCTTCGCTCTGCTGGGCAGGCGCCGCTTGTGGAGGAAGCGCCCTGGCCGGCGCCGTCCACGTCACCGCGAGCGCGACCAGAAGGCAGCGGGAGGCCTGCCGCCGCACACAGGCTGCAGGGACGCTTGCGAGATTTACTCCGGAGGCCTGCGGCCTCTTATCCATGATGCGCTCTCCGGCCAATTACGCGGCACTCTCCGACTCACGCGGCGGCCGTCCCGAGGTCATCCTTTGCGATACGCCGTCGATCGACGGATGGTGGAAGCTGTCGACTGCGTCGGCAGCCGTTTCAAAGATATCGAAGAGACGGCTGACTCCGGTCAGATCAAGGATAGCCTCCCCGCCCGGAGGGATGGAGGCAAGCTTCACATCGCCATTCCGCTTCATCGCCTCCTCCAGGCACTGAAGCATCAGGTGGATGACGGGCCGGTTCACCTGGCGTACGTTCGAGCAGTCCAGCACGATACGAGGGCGGTCCACTCTCAAAATGGACTCCGTTTCACGAAGGAAATTCCGCGCCTTTCGCATGCTTAATTTTTCCGGCAACTGCCTTACCGCTACCGCGCGTGTCCCAGTTGTCATAGATCCGCTTCCCCGCTTTGGTCTGTATCCTTCTGTTTGAGTTACGAATGCCGCCATCCCCGGCAACACAAACCTGGATGGCGCCTGATACCCGCGTGAGACTGCCTCGCGCGTTCGCTATCCGGTACTCTGCAGGAGCCGGGCAAGCTCAGCTTCGGGATTCCGTGCAACCTGCGTCAACATATTTCTTCCGTATCGCAAGAGCGTAACCAGGTTCGTGTTGTACCAACAGCACTCCGTCATTCTGGGCGACAGCCCGCACAGAAAACGGAATTTCTGGACTCTGTTCGCTGATACTAGCATGGCAGCGGCCAGGCGATGATTCCCGTCCAGGACGGTGAAAGGGTCGCTTTCACTGATGCCTATGAGGACCACGGCGCCCGGCTGGCTCTCATCTTCGAGGAGCCGGTCGCGGATCGCGGCGATCTTCGCGGCGAACGCGCCTTCCATGACGGTATGACTCCTGCGCATCCGCTCGACAACCTCGGTGACGGAAAAGTTTCCCCGTGCGAGCTTGCGCCACTGGGCGCGGGGAAAGACGCGGATCCGGCTGAGGTCCGCAGCCTTCACCTCCACCTCATACCATTCCGTTTCCAAGGGAAGCTCCTTCCACAAAGAAAGGTGCCGGATGAACAGGAGAGCGCGCCGCTTGGCGTTTTCACTGGGATCGGTCAGGTTTGGATGGATGACCAGATCACGCAGCGTCTCCCGATATTCCTGAAACGCAGGATTGTTGAAGTCGCTTTTGAGAAACTCCGCGATGACCTCGTCTTCCGAAATGCGCCGGATCACCCTGATTGGCTGAGAACCTCGATCTTTTACCATATCGTTTGAACTGCTCAGCGAATTGATTAGGAATGGAATTGCCACAACGATCAGCAGAAGAATCATCAATACAAGCTGAACCCATATAACCTGCCGCAGCGAAGAGTGGAACCAGCAGATCCCCACGATGACAACTCCGCTGAACGCCAACTGCAGCCAGCTTGTATTGGCGATTTTGTAAGACATTTCGTAGGTGATGAAGACAACGCTTAGCGAATACACGACGGTGGTGATCGCGTAGAGCGCCAGCAGATATGGAAGCCCGTACTTTCCTGCGATTGCGAATCTGGCTCCAAAGAACGCCGTCCATACCTCGCCAGGTAAGATGCGCAATCCGAGGGCGATGGCAGAACCGATTGTAAGCACCAGCAGGAGCGAGGTCGCGATGACTCTCGGATCCTTCCTCTCTTCAGCGCGAGTGCCGGCCACGAGCGGGAACATGGTATTCACGACAGCCGAGGAGAAGGCGAAGATCACCCGGCCCACCATGGCCACGACCGCGTAGAGTCCGGCCTGCGTGGGAGCAAAAAAATGCTTGACCAGCACGATGTCGCAGTTGTTGATCAGCACCTGGCCGGCGAAAAAAACAACTGCCTGTAACCCTTCGCGAAGCCCGTCGGTGAGATGGAGATGGCAGGAAACCTTAGCCGAGAGTTTAGGGACCGCAGCGAAGTATGCGGCGGCCACAGCCGCGGCATTGGCCGCGATCACGCCCCGGACGCCCGTGCCTAGCAGGATGAGCAGAAGAGATCCGGCGAGCCGCACGATCCCTTCGAGAACAAGATTGCCTGCCAGCCGGCGAAATCCGTACGCGCCCTGGATGTAACCGCGCCGGCTGCCCAGCGGAACGTAAAAAGCCGCGCCCACCGCGAGGAGGACGACCAGAACGGGCGTGGGCAGATTGAGATAGCTTGCGATCGGCTGCCGGAAGAGCAGCAAAAGCAGCGCAACCAGGATGCCGCAGCCCCATGCCGCCTGATGAAAGCCGCGGTAGACGCCGCTCTTGCCCTCGAGGGATGACTGCTGCGCGACAACTTTCGCGGAGACGATCTGAAACGAGAGCGTCACCGCAGAGATCAACGTCAGCAGGGTGTAGACGGCGGTAGCATTGCCGAAAGCGGTCGGACCCAGAAATCGCGCAACGGCAATGTTGTATGCGAAGCTGATCGCCGTCGCCAGCCCGGAGCCTGAGAGCAATACGACGCTGCCCGATACGATGCGGGCTTGCAGCGTCTTCGACTCCTGCGTCTGAGTATCCACCACGGTCTTGAGACTCCAACTAGCGA
>DASYYO010000115.1:0-18840 GCA_035933805.1 Acidobacteriaceae bacterium
GGTTTCGCAACTGATGTTGGATGGGCGCAACTTTCAGACGCTCGCCACGATTGTTCCCGGAGTTACCGCCGTCAGCGGCGCCAACCAACTGGGAGGCGGCGGCTCCTCCGGCCAGGTGCAGTTGAGTGTTGGCGGCACCTCCGTTGAACAGACGGCCTATCTGATCGATGGCATCTACGACTCCGTTCCCAGCGGCAATCTCACGCTGAGTGTTTTGCCGACCATTGATTCCATTCAGGAGTTCCGTATTCTTGAGAACAACTACGGCGCCAATTACGGGTTCGCCGGCTCCGGCGAGGTTCTCGTGCAAACGAAGAGCGGCACCACCAGCTATCACGGCACCGCCTACGATTACATTCGCAACAACAACTTCGGGACCGCAAAGAACTTCTTCTACCAGTCGGGTACGCCCTTTGGCCTCCACCAAAACATCTTTGGCTACTCGCTGGGCGGCCCGATGATCATTCCTCGGCTATACAACCCTTCCCCGAAGAAGACCTTTTTCTTCGCATCCGGCGAGTGGAGACTGGCAAACTCGTCGCAAGCGCTCACGCGCGCCTTCTTCCCCCAGGCGATGCGCACGGGCGACTTCAGCACAAGCCCAACCCTGCCCTCCTCAAAGAGCCTGACGCTCGATGCTCACAGCGCGGCGCTGCTGGCGACGCGCGGCTTGAATCCGGCAACCTGCCTCTCCGCCGGCCCCAATGGGCGCGTCAACCAGATCGATCCGGTCTGCATGGATCCAGTCTCTCTTGGACTCATGAACGCGTATTTTCCCCTCCCGAACTCCGCAGTCCCGGGACAGTTCAATAACTACGTGAATACCAATCCGCAAAGGCTGTTCGACAGCAACGTTCTCTACAGGATCGACCATACGATCAATGACAAGAACCAGATCATGGGCCGCTTCATGTATGAGGAGACCAACATCCAGCTGGCGGCACGCAACTACAACGACCCGGCGCCCAACCCGGGAGCCGCTTCCTATACAACAGGGCTGAATGCAGTCCTTCGCTGGACCTCCAATTTCACGCCTCACATCACGAACACCGCCCAGATTGCTGAGAACTTCCAAAAGGGCACGAACACTCTCCGCGGCACCTATACGCTTCCGACTGGCCTCACCATCCCGCGGCCGCTCGGAACGGATCCGCTGAACAGAATACCCAGTATGGAGATCGATGGCGGGTGGTCGTGGCTCGGTGTCGGCGCTTATCCTACCTACAGTCACGATGGCCAGGGAATGGTTGCGGATGACCTGAGTTGGTTGAAGGGAAATCACTCCCTCCAGTTCGGCGGCGTGTATATGTTTGGAATCCGCCGCGCGAACGTCGCAACCGGAAATGTACCTCAGGGCAACTATGTGTTCAGCGGAGTGCATACCGGGGACCCGGCAGCGGATTTCCTGCTGGGAGTCGATGCGTCCTTCGTACAGATCAATTCCCAGCGCCAAGGCACTTTCCACTATCGCTGGTTTGAAGGATACTTTCAGGACGACTATCGGGCTACACCAAGGTTGACCCTCAACGGCGGACTCCGCTGGTCCTATTACGGCCCGACAACCCGCGATGGAAACCAGCTCGCGAATTTCAATCCGAGCACATTCAACCCGGCACAGGCCCCCGTCGTCACTACAGGGGGAGCCCTGGTGACTAACTCTCAGGGGCAGCCAATCACCAGCACCGGAGGCGCCGCCAACCTCACGAATGGACTCGTCATCGCTGGCCAGAACGGAACGCCGGCAGGCATCCTCAAACCTCGCTATGGCTATTTCGGTCCGCGGCTGGGCTTTGCCTACCAATTGACCTCCGACGGAAAGACAGCGATCCATGGTGGATACGGAATTGGCTACACGCAAGTCGCCCTGCAAAACACCGTAATTCTCCTTCCGAATCCTCCATACACGCAGAACATCGCCATCACCAACAGCCTGATGAGCAATCCTGGCGCGGGAACCACCGGTGCGGCGAGCGTCCAGTCCCTCCAGGCGGTTGGCTATGACTTCCGGGCAGGAATGATTCAAACCTTCAGCCTGGCACTGCAAAGGGAGGTTGTACCCCACGGAGTTCTCTCGGTCGGCTATGCCGGCAACCTGCAGCAGCACATCCTCTCAACCCAGCTGGATAGCAACTTCCCTTTGCCTGGAACAACTCCGGGGACGCCAGGTTGCGCGGCCAAGAGCCCTACACCTGAACCTTCTCCCAACTATCAATTCGATCCATGTCTGAACACAGCGGCTACCGCCAGGGCTTACTATCGGCCCTACCAGGGATACGATCAGATCCTCTCGACCATGAGCGGCGGCATCGGCAACTACAACGGCCTGCAGACCGGATTTGTCTATCGCGCCCAGGACCTCACCCTCAATCTCGCCTATACCTGGAGCCGGGCTCTTACAGATGTGGTGCCTGCGAACCCGGGCAGCAATGGCGGAAGCGGTGTGGGGTACGATTCCGTCGGAACCTTCCAAAACTCCCGCGATATACGCGCCGAATATGGAAGACCGGACTTCGATCGGGCTCACGTCTTTACCGCGGCTCCGGTCTACGAGCTTCCCTTCTTTCAGAGCTCCAATCACCTCCTGGCCCGGGAACTGCTGTCCGGTTGGAGCTTCTCGGGTCTTGCGATTCTGGAGAGCGGCTACGCCCTCACGGCAAGTGATGCATACGGAGACAGGGGTCTCGCGACCAGACCCAACCAACTGCAAAAGATCACCACGACAGGGAGCGGCAAGGTCAAACTGGGAGAGCACAATTACTTCACCAATCCAACCGGCGTCTTCGGCAAACCCGCTTACGGCTTCTTCGGGAACGCGGCCAACGGAACCATCGTGGGGCCGCGAGAGGTGGCTTTCAACGTGTCTACCAGCAAGACCTTCCCGGTCACCGAGCGTGTCGGCGCACAACTGCGCATCGAGGCGTTCAACGTCTTCAATCATCCGAACATTACCAGCATCTCGACTCAATTTGGCGCTGCAAACTTTGGCCAGGCCATCGGTGCAGGAGATCCGCGAATCATGGAAGGCGTCTTTCGTCTAAGCTTTTGAGCAGCTTTCATTCGAATTTGCGCCTTTGTTATTTCAATCTCATGGTGTGGCGATCTATGGTCTCAACCCGGTGGCTTTCTCTGGTGCTTGTCTTGCCTCTTTGCTCGTTCGCTCAATCTCCGGAGGCAACGCAAGCATCCGGTCCGGCTCTCCAGCCCTTTGTGGTGAACCACGAGCTGCGGGCCGACTCCAATGCGGACGTGCGTTTCCTGCTGTCTGCGCCCGCAGGGCAGCAGGGTTTCATTCGCGCATCCGACGGCCACCTGGTAACCCCCGACGGCAAGCGCTTCCGCATGTGGGGCGTCAATATGACAGGCTGGACAAAGGGCTCCGCTCTGTTGCCCGATAAACGCGATGCGGAGATCGCGGCAAGGTCCCTGGCGCAATTGGGCGTGAACTGCGTGCGCTTTCAATTTCTGGATCTGACCCGGCAGCAACAGCACTCGACGGATTTGCCCACCACCTACACCCCAAGCGGGCTCCTGGACGGAAATGCGGAGACCAGCCAAGTGATGGACGCAGGCCAGTTCGACCGCTTCGATTACCTGGTGGCTCAGCTCAAGGCGAACGGGATCTATGTTGATCTCAATCTCAATGTCGGACGCCGATACAAAAAGGGAGATCAGGTTCATGATTATGATCTGATCGGCGTCGCCAAGGCCATCACCCAGTTTGACCCGCGCCTGATCCAGCTCCAGAAGGATTACGCGCGGCAACTGCTGACCCACCTGAACCCTTACACCAAAACTGAATACCGCTATGAGCCGGCGATCGCGATCGTAGAAATTGTGAACGAGAACTCGGTCCTCGAGTTCTGGCAGAGAAACTGGTTTCGGGGAAAGCTGACGCCCGGATCTACTCCGTTTCAGCTCGACCTTACGCCGTACCACAAAGCGCTGCTGACCCAGCTTTACAACGACTGGCTGAAGACGGCCTATTCGCCTGCGGAGTTGGACCATCTTCGGTCGTTAGCCGGGCTTTCCGCCGGCGCTCCGTTTTCTTTGACTCAAAGGCAAGACTTCGATAAGTCGCCGAAAGATCTCTTTTACGCAGAGGCCAGGTTTTATACGCACATCGAGGCCAGCTTCCTTGAAGAGATGCGCTCTTATCTCAAGCAGACTCTCGGTGTGAAGTCTCTGATTATAGGAACGAACGATCACACCTACTTCATTCCCGGCATGCCCTTATTGCGGTCAACCTCTCAGATGGACATCGTCGACGCTCATGTCTATTGGCAGCACCCCGCCATTACCGGCAGGCGGAATACTCCGATGCTCGACGATCCCCTGCATTCCATCGCAGTCAGGCTCACCCGATCGACGCTTGCCAACAAGCCGTTTACCGTAAGCGAAGTCAACGAGCCCTTCCCCAGCGACTACGAAGCGGAAATGATTCCCATCCTCGCGGCCTATGGAGCCTTCCAGGATTGGGACGGAATCTTTATCTATACATTTGAACCAAAGGTCACGGGATCATGGGAGGCGGTCATCGGCGACCATTTCGATCTTGCCGAGGACCCGGTAAAGATCGCCCAGATGCCGGCAGGCGCGCTCCTGTTCTTGCGCCATGATGTCGACGCCGCCCGCAAAACGATCGAACGCACCTATTCCACCGAACAGATCAATGAAAGTCTGCGGCTCCCGCAGTCGGAGATGCCGTACTACACTCCCGGATTTCCCTTGTGGCTTCCTCTTGAACACGGCTCACGCATCCGCTGCCTGGATTGCGAACCTACCGAGACGTTCCACGAAGAACCCCAGAACCCGATCCGGTCGGATACCGGACAACTCGCCTGGTATACATCCGAGGCCAAAGGTGGCCTGCTAGCGATCGATACAGAGAGAAGCACCGGACTGATAGGCTTCGTCCGGGATAACGGCATCGCAACCTCACATTTGTCCGCCGACGTGCAGAACAAGTTTTGCGCGCTCACGCTCTCCTCACTCGATACCAAGCCATTGTCGCAGTCCTCGTTGATGCTGCTCACAGCAACCGGCAGGGTAGAGAACACCAACGCGGTGTGGAACGCCCGCCGAACGATGCTGGATGTATGGGGCACGGCCCCGACCCGGATCGAGGTGATCAAGGGCTGGCTTCTGCTGAAACAGCTCGAAGGAGCTGTTGGCGTGCTCGTTACCCCGCTGGACGGCTCCTCGAAGCCCCTGGGCGAAGTGCGCGGCCGCCTGGTGGAGACGGGGTGGGAGATCCCCATCGGGGACCAGCCTGCGACAACTTATCTGATTCGTATTGTTCGCTGAGTGCGATCCCGGAGGTTCACCCGGGAGCGCACTCAGCCGCACCTATCTTCTCCCCGCTAGGCTGATCGGCAAAGAAGGAGCCCAGGAAGACAATTGTATGCGTCGTGAGAACTGCGGCTCCATCTCAGGCTGAGGCAAGCTTGGCCAGTGCAGATGCCAGTAAGTGCGTTCCCTTCCCAATACTCTCCGGCGAAGCATATTCATCGGGCCGATGGCTGATGCCCTTACGGCAAGGGATGAAGATCATGCCCGTGGGGGCGATACGCGCCATGAACAGGGAGTCGTGATAGGCTCGGCTGACCATCTTCTTGTAACTTAAGCCGAGTTCGTCAGCAGATTCAATTACGGTCGAAATGATCTTTCCTGAGCACTGTGCCGGAGGATCCGCGTTGACAAGTTCTACCTTTACTGCGACGCCCCGTTTGCCTGCGATCTCTTCACACGCATTCTCGATCTCGCGAAGCACATCGTTTCGACGAGCTTCGTCTGTATCGCGCACATCCACCTCCAAGAGCACACGGCTGGGAATGCTGTTGACGGCGCCCGGGTAAATCTGGCATTTCCCGACAGTGCCGCATGTATCCCTGGCTCCAGTCGAGCGGGCGCTCCGCTCGACCGCAAGGACGATCTCCGCTGCCGCACAGAAGGCGTCCTTGCGATCATCCATGAGAACCGCGCCGGCATGTCCGCCTTCCCCCTCCACAGAAATTCGCATGCCTGCCGGCGCAGCGATCTGCGTGACAACCCCGATGGGGATCGCCTCCTTTTCCAGCAGTTGTCCCTGCTCGATATGGAGTTCGACAAAGGCGTCATAGTAGCTGTCGGAGAGCCTCACCTCTGCCAGCGAACCGGAATAACCCGCGGCAGTGCGAAGCTCCCGCAGGGTGCGGCCCTCGGCGTCTTTGAAGCCTTCATCAGCGGAATCGCTCAGCGTTCCGGAGAGCAGACGGCTACCAAAGCAGCCGATGCCGAAGCGAGTAGGTTCTTCGGAGGTGAAAAGGAGAAGCTCAATCGAACGCTGAGGGCGGAATCCGCTTCTCTGCAGGGCGCGGATGGCTTCCAATCCGCCAAGAACGCCCACAGTTCCATCGAATTTTCCTGCATATGGAATCGCATCGATGTGCGAACCCGTGCCGACTGCGGGCAGTTCCGGCCGCATGCCGGCCCAGCGTGCGAAGAGATTGCCCACAGCGTCTTCCCGTACTGCCAGCTTCGCTTCATGGCAGAGGGAGGCAAGCCAGCCGCGCGCCATCTTGTCGGATGGCCCGAAGACGACCCGCGTCACCGCCGGCGGCTCGGCATCCGAGTAACCGGAGAGCTCTTCAATTTCGGAGACGAGGCGTCCACCGTCGATTTCGATCTGCATATCAGTGGGCCGCCGCGAGAGGATGCCGATTCCAATCTTTGTAAATCAGATACTTTGCCGGCGTTTTTCCCAGCGCACCGAACCATTGCGGACAATAGGCGCCCATCCATATAAAGTCCCCGGCCGTCACCGGACTCCACGTCTCTGCGAGGCGGTAGACGCCTCCGCCCTGCAGCATGAGCAAGCCGTGCTCCATAACATGAATCTCAACCCTCGCGAGCGCCGCGCCAGGTTGAAAGATCATCACATTGACGGCGTAGTCGTAGCCGGCATCGTCCGGAATGAGTGGATACACCCGCAGATCCTCATCTCCCATCAGCGGCTGCCCCGGGATATTGGACTCACTGCCGAAGAGAGCCGGACCGGGCTCTACCCCGGCGAGCGGAGTGTATCTCTTCTCGATCACCGCCGCGCGGCTCTTTTCAGAAGCCGATACCGAGTGGCTGGCGTTCTGCGGAAGATGCGCGAAGCCTCCGGGCTGGAGATGTTGTGTCTTCCCTGCACGGCATACGTCGAGCGCGCCCTCCAACACGTATATGAAGCGCTGTCCGGACGCAGGCCCGAGAACGCCGCCCGGCTCAAACTCGGCCGTATATTCGGTGAAGCTTGCGCCCATTGCCGGGGCAGCGTGCACGATCGCAGCAGCCCCGCTCATGCCCGGCAGTGCAGCGCGCACAAAGGTGTCCGGCGTTTGCAGCAGGTGTGTAGGCCGGTAGATACTGCGCGTCTGTCCCAATCTATGCATGCATGTCTTCTTCCGTTCCGGCTAAATCCTTCTCAAACTCATCGAGAAAGCGCATCCCCGCTTCCAGGGCGTTTGCAACATCTTCCGCGTGCACAGTTTCCTCCGGGTGGTGGCTGATGCCCCCGGGGCTGCGCAAAAAGATCATCGCAGAGGGCAATCGTTCTGCAAGAATCATGGCGTCGTGGCCGGCGCCGCTTGTCATTCGCAGCGGCCGGCTGCCAGTTTTGCAAACCGCTTCAAACGCTAAGTGTGAAAGACGCGTGTTCATTCGAACCGCGGAAGTCTCCGTATGCATGTGCCATTTTGCTTGTAATCCGCGACTCACCGCAATGGAATTTGCTCGCCCGACGAGCTCTTCCACGGCCATGCGGCGAATCGCATCCTCCGGGTGGCGGACATCGAGCGAGGCTTGCGCACCGCCGGCGATCACATTGCCCGCGCCCGGGTGGACCGTCAAACGCCCAACGGTCGCTACCAGATCCTGGATCGACAGGGCAATCCGCTCCACCTCGCAGATCCACTGGGCAGCGGCGACCATGGCGTCCTTGCGCAGATGCATTGGCGTCGTTCCTGCGTGATTGGAGGAGCCGGAGAACGTGATGTCGCCCCGGGTCTGCCCTGCAATCCGATCGACGACGCCCAGAGAGAGACCTTCGCTTTCCAGAACCGGGCCCTGTTCGATATGGAACTCCAGATAGCCTCGCGCGTTTGCGTCCAGCAGGGGAGAAGAAAGCCCAGCAGGATTCAGGCCGAATGCTTCGATCGCCTCTCGGACAGAGACGCCTCTCTCGTCCTGCGCGCAGAGCAGCTCCCGATCCACGGTTCCCACCAAAGCCCTGCTGCCAAGAAAGGGAATGCGATAACGAACTCCTTCTTCCTCGGAAAAAGCGACGACCTCGATCGCAAAGGGCAGCGCCCTGCCCTCAAGCGACTCAACCAGAGCCAGGCCGAGCATTACGCCGAGAACGCCGTCGAACGCGCCCGCATTGGGAACAGTATCCAGATGCGAGCCTATGAGGAGACGAGGCGCATGGGCCTGTGTTCCCGGATAGAGACCGCGGAGATTCCCCGCCGCATCGATAACCGCTGACATGCCCGCGGCCGCCATCCACGATCCCACCACTTGCATGCATTCGCGCATCGCCGGGGATAAGAATGTTCGCAGTGTTTGACCTGGCGTCTCGGTGATTCCGGCCAGCTCGCGGCAGCGTTTTATGGCTTTCGCGGCTGCAACTTGGCTATTCATCCTCTTCCCAGGACGCGCGCCTTCGTCCGGAGTTACCTGCAAATTCGCGCCTCGATATATCCATAGGGCTCCTCCGTCGGCACGAAGATCTCGTTGGGATTGGTTTTGCCAAACCTCGACAGATCCACCAGCAAACAGTGTTTGTTCGGCATCACTAACTCTATATCCGCAATCTCCTCAACAGCTTCGAGAACGGATTTCCCCATGGCGTAGAGGGTATGCTGCACCGACTTGCTATCGTGCTCCGCGAAGGCCTGCAGCAGGAGTTCGCGAGTCCGTCTTCTGGCCCCCGCAAAAGGCAGATCGGTTGAGAGATACTTCCACTGGGCACGCAGGGCTGTCCCTAAGAGCCTGTCCGAGGTCTCGGGAAGCGTGGTGTGCGCGTCGCGAAGGAAGCCCTCGAAGCCGGAGTTTGCCGTCTTCATGATGACGAGGTTGTCGATGCCTGAAGCAATGGAGACCTGATTGCCCTGTGCGCGGTTGACCACTGTTGTTTCAGTCTCCCCGCCCACTCGCGCGAATGCCGAAGGATGCGGCTTGCCGTCGATCATAAGACGATCCCAGGGGATGCCAGTGATCGAAACCTGGGCGGTGTCTACCTGCCGGTTGCGATCGATAAAAAACCCGGTCAACTCCAAGGCAAACTCTTCAATGCATTCAGCGGCGGTGTCGCGTGCAAGAGAGTAGACGGTATTTTTCATCGTATCCGTCGCCAGAATGCGGCTGTTGTCGCCAGACTCAAAGCAGCTCTCAAACTCACCCGTCAGCAAAACTTCGACGGTCCATTCCTGAAATTGATGCAGGGGAAGATCCCGCTTGACGCGGACAACGCGTACGCGGCACTTTCCATATCTGTTTTCCGCAAGCCGGATCATTCCTTAAGTCCCCCGGTAAGTGGTATATCCATTTGCTGTCAGAAGCAAAGGAATATGCAGATGGGTGTCCGATTCACGGACCAGAAAAGTGATCTCAACGACCGGGTAGAGACCCTCAAGAGACTGCCCTTCAAAGTAACTGCCGGTTTCAAACCGCAGCCGGTAACGGCCGGCAACCTGCTGCTCTCCGAGCGGCAGCAATTGCCGGCATCTGCCGTCGGCGTCTGTCTTCTGCGATGCGAGCAGGCGCCAGACGCCGGACTCAGCAGCGATTTCCAGATGGACCCCAAGCGCCACCACCGGCTTGCCCAGCCCAGTATCGAGAACATGAGTCGAAAGACCGTTCAAGTCGACCTCTCTCTCCTTTTCCGCGTTTCCGATTTCACTGCACAGCGTTTTGGCGATCGTTATCCATTTCAGACTGCAGGACCGCAAAGAAACAGGCTGCTACGCGGAAAGCCACTTTTCAAATCGCAGCTCGAGGATCAGGGCCTGCTGCGCAGCAGATTCCTGCAGCTCCGCCTCATCGCTGTTCGCCAAGCGCGCCGTGAGAATCTCCAGAATCTCCGAAGGCTGCTTTCCTGCGGCGCAAATGATGAAGATTCTTCCAAAGCGCTCCTCGTAGAGCCGATTCCCGCGGGCGATGGCACGGCGCGTAGACTCCTCCGCGTCCTGAACGCTCTTCTGCTCCGCCGCGGACCATGCCGCCGAAGCAGCGGTCGTCGCTCTCTCGGCGTGGCGTTCGCCAATGCGAGGATGGCTGCGAAAGGCCTCCATCCAATCTTCCGGTTCCAAGGCGTACCATACTTCGCGGGCAGCCTTGAGAAGCTCGCCGCGCTCCGAATATGGCCTGCGGAGCGCCAACTGCTCCGCCCATCTCCGGGAACCGCAGCAGGAGAGCAACTTCGCCGCAGCCTCCTCCCGAGGGAGTTCGTTCCAACGTCCCAGCACAGGATCCAGGCGTATGTTTCCCATTCAGTCCCCTTCCCTGGGAAACAACCCGCGTACAAACTCTTCCATCAGATTGCCGGCGACAGCGATGCGATATGCCCGCGTCGAACGAATGTCGTCGATGGGAGAGACCTCGCGTTCCAGCGCCACTCTTGCAGCCTGCAAGGATTCCTCATTGCATTCTGCGCCCTTCAAGACGCGCTCCGTCTCGCGCAGCCGAAGCGGGATCGGAGCCATGCTCCCCAGAGCGATCCGTATATCTGCAAGTCTCCTTCCTGAGACCTTGGCCAGCGCCGCCATGCAAAGCTTGGAAATTGCCTGCGCATTGCGTGGGCCCACCTTGCGCGAATAGGAAAGATACCCCTGAAATCTGCGTCTCAGAATAACAGTCTGAATCAACTCGTCCGCGAGCAAGCCGGTCTGCTTATAGCCAGTGTGAAAGCCGAGATAGGATACCCGCCGTTCTCCCCGGACAGATACCAGCAATAGATCCGCTTCATAGACGAGGAGCGCGGGCAGGGAGTCCGCTGCCGGAGAGGCATTGACGATGTTTCCTCCCAAAGTGCCACGATTCTGGTTCGCGATGCTTCCGGTCCAGGATGCTCCATCTCCCAACAGCGGGAACTCTTTCGCGACAATCGGATGCCTGCGAAGATCCGTATAGGTACACCCTGCACCAATGTGGAGATCCTCCGTTGTCTCCCGGATGGCACGCAGCTCCGGGAGGCCCCAGATGCTGACGAGTTTGCGGGCATTGAGTTTGCCTGCTCCATACTGCACCATCAATTCTGTTCCGCCGGCCAAAGGCATCCAGACGCCCGGTTCCTTCGCCAGCAGTTCAAGCACCGGCGCAAGGCTCCCGGGAGCCAGCATCTCGTAGTCGGCGGGGAGCGATCTCATCGGCTCGCATCCAGCGAATCAAAAGACGATTGCGCTGCTCCAGGACCAGTGGCCTCGATCGTCTTCGCCGCCTGCTCGACCGCCTGAAAGATGCGTATATATCCGGTGCAGCGGCACAGGTTTCCGCTCAAGCCTTCTCGAATTTGGGCCATGGAGGGCGCCGGGTGATGGCGCAAAAGAGAGATGGTTGCCAAAATCATTCCCGGTGTACATATGCCGCATTGCGCCCCTCCACACTCCAGGAAGGCCCGTTGCACCGGATGCAGAACCTCCGCAGCGAGACCCTCAATGGTGCAGACGCTGGCGCCTTCCACCTGAAGGATCGGAATCAGGCAGCTATTGACGAGCTCATCGTTCAAGAGGACCGAGCAGGAGCCACACTCACCCTCACCGCACCCTTCCTTGGTTCCGGTCAGGTGCAACTCAGAGCGCAGCACATCGAGGAGCCTCTGCATCGGATATACCGCAACACTGCACGGCTTTCCGTTGACCGTAAAGCTCACTTCCCGGCGGGCGTTCCGGCTCCGTTCGCCGGTCATCGGCGCACCTCGGCAATCCCCTGCGGACGGAGATTCGCAAGGCCAGCAAAGATATCTTCCGGCAGCAAGGGAATCGTGCAGAAACTTTTTCCGGTTGCATGCACGATCGCATTGACGATCGCGGGAGCGGGACCATCGATAGGAAGCTCTCCTATTCCTTTTGCTCCATAGGGCCCATACTCGTAGGGAATCTCCTCGAAATAGACGCGGATCGGCGGAATATCCTGCGCAGTCGGCATGATGTAGTTGGTCATTTGATTGTTCAGCATCCGTCCGTCCTTCCAAACCACCTTTTCATAAAGCGCATAGCCGATGCCCTGAGCGACGCCTCCTTCGATCTGTCCGGCGGCGAGCAAAGGATGCAGGACTTTCCCGACCTCCTGCACGGCAACAAAGTCATCGACACTCACGCTATAAGTCGCGGTATCGACTGTTACTTCGGCGACATACACCGCCCACGCGAACGCCGGATAAGCTTCGCCCCGGTAGTTCGTATCGTCCCAGAACACATTGGGAGGGGCTTCATAGCGGCTCCAGGACTGGAGCTTGCCAAAGCGGCGGATATAGTCGCGACAGGCTGCGCGAAAGTGCTCGCAGCTTGCCGAGCCGGCCAGGAACCCCGAGGCGATGAGTGTCTGCCGCAAACCTGCCGCCGCGGACTGCACCAATCTTCCAATGATCATCGCGGTGCGCGAAGCAACCGTGGGCCCGCTGTTAGGAACCACTCGCGTATCGACGGGGGCCATCCGGACATCCTCATAGTCAATTCCCAAGGCTTCCGCCGCGATCTGGCAGAGGATTGTATTCGTTCCCTGGCCGAATTCGGTACTGGATGCAAGGACGCGGATATCGCCCAACTCCGTGGCCTCGACTCCGACGAGGGAGTTGAGATAGCGCTCGCCGGAACCGGTGAATCCCGATCCATGGAGAAACGCGGCGATGCCGATTCCCTTCTTTCTGCTGCTCTCCAGGTTATGCGCCGCAAACTGCTTTGCCTTTTCGTGATAAGAGGAGAGAAGAAGAGCCCGGTCGAGCAACTGATTGAGATCGATCGCCTCGTGAATGACCTGAGAGGTGGCAGTACTCTGGCCGGATTGCAAAAGATTCCTGCGCCGGAACTCGTCTGGAGAGAGCCCGATCGTGTGTGCCACGTGGTCCATATGGCGCTCCAGGGCAAAAAGACTCTGCGGAGCGCCGAATCCGCGAAAGGCGCCGTGAGGAGGCGTGTTGGTCGCAACTGCCTTGGCGCGAACGCGGATATTCGGCCAGTAGTAAGCGCCCCCCGCATGAATCGTTCCTCGTGAGAGCACTACCGAAGAGAGTGTGGCATAGGCGCCTCCATCGATGACGAACTCGATTTCGCCTCCCAGGAGCTTCCCATTCTTATCAACAGCGGTGCGATGCCTTGTTCTCGAAGGGTGCCGCTTGGTGGTAGCGGCCATATCTTCCATTCTGTCGTAGAGGAGCTTGACCGGACGCCCTGATTTTTGCGACAGCAGGACCGCATGCCCGGCGATCATGGAAGGATATTCCTCTTTCCCCCCAAAGGCGCCCCCGGTCTCTGTCTGCACGACGCGAACCTTGTCTTCGGGTAATCCGGTCAGCGCCATCAAAGCCTTGTGAACGTAGAACGGGCACTGCATCGATCCCCAGACCGTAACTCCTTCTTCTTCTTTGAAGCTGGCAATAACGCCGTTGTTCTCAATGTAGAGCTGCTCTTGAGCCCCGGTCGAATACTCTCCTTCAACTATCCAGGCTGCATCGCTCCAAACCGAATCCACATCCCCCTTCACGATCAGATAGGTTTTGAAGATGTTGTCGTCTCCCCAGATGATCTCTTCCCCGCGCTCGCTTGCCTCGATGGAATGGATCGACCGCTGTGTTTCATAACGGACGTGGACCGAAGCTACAGCAATGGGCAGCAGATGGCGTTCCGGATGGGCGAGCAGCACGATGGGCTCCTCGGCATGGTTCACCCGCCCGTTCGCAAGGCAGGGCTGGTCCTCGAGGATCAGCGAAACCGCGTTCTTTCCGGGAATGTCGTCCGCCGTCACAATTGTGAACTCATTCCATGGGATGCCATCGCAGAAGTCGATCCCGGCGATCGTGCCGCGAGCGACCGTGCTTCGCACCGTTGCGCCGTAAAGCATACCCGGAAGCGAGAGATCGTCAATATACCGCGCATTCCCGGTTACCTTGCCGGCGCCTTCTTTTCGGGGTACCGAAACTCCCACGACACGCTGTTTCAAAGCAAACCCTTCCTGAAAAATATGGAATGCCGACAGGCTAACTCGACCGTTTTTCCTCAACTTTAAGCTGGCTTTGCTCTCTCGGTGTCTCGATCCGCAGATCCAATCCCATCGGCGGTTCAGCGAGGACTCCTTCCCTGTAAATCTCCGTGCCGCGAAGAATCGTAGCCCGGACGACTCCATACAGTTCCTCTCCCAGGTATGGAGAAATCGGATGCCGGTAGCGCAGGCAGGCTGGGGTTACCCGAAAGCTAGCCTCGGGGTCGAAGGCAACAATGTCTGCATCCATTCCTGCGGCGATTGCACCCTTCCGCGAGCTCAGCCCGGCGAGCTTCGCTGGCGCCGATGCCATCCACTGCGCCAGCCGACGCACTGGAATGTTCCGCCTGCGCATCCCGGTCCAAACCACCGAAGCCGCGATCGAGAGGCTGGCGATACCGCCCCAGGCACGGCGGAGATCTCCGTCTCCCGCGTACTTCATCGCCGGGATGCAAGGCGAGTGATCGGTCACAATCAGATCAATCGATCCTTCCTCAAGTCCCTTCCACAGAGCTTCGCAGTTTCCCCGGGAGCGTATCGGAGGAGCGCATTTCAAGAGAGTCGACGAAACCTTGATCTCCTCTGCCACGAAGTGAAGATAGTGCGGGCAGGTCTCCACGGTCAGAGGGAGCCCTTCCCCACGCGCTGCATGCAGCTCTTTGAGCGCCAGCGACGTGGACAAGTGGACGATGTGCAATCGAAACCGATGCTTCCGGCAGAGTCGGATCAGCATGCGGATGGCTTCGATCTCCGATCTGTCGGGCCGCGAGCGGAGATAGATCATGTAATCCCGCCAGTCCGCATCCTTCAGCGTGGAAGCGGCGGCCTCGATCGGGCCGGGCAGCTCGGCATGCACCAGCAACGGCAGGCCAAGTTGAGCTAACTCCGGAGCCGCAGCCTCGAGAGCCGCTTCCCCGACCATCATGAGGCCCTCGATTCCAGGATCTACCAGGAAACACTTAAAGCCGAGTACTCCTGCCTCCGCGAGTGGAGCAAGATGGACCTGATTGTCCTCCGTCAAGCCTCCCCACGCAGCCCAATCTACATGCGTTTTTCCTGCAGCGGACCGCCGCTTGGCCGCGAGCGCATCCACTGTGGTCGTCTCCGGAAGACAGTTCAACGGCATATCCACCAGGGTGGTAACGCCTCCAGCAGCCGCGGCGCGGGTTGCGGTCTCAAAACCTTCCCACTCCGTCCTGCCCGGCTCATTAATGTGAACATGGGTATCCACAAAACCAGGAAGCAAGACCAGATCGCCGAAATCGTGTATCGCACACGATCGCGGCACATCGTGCGGTCCTCTTACGCTCTGAATACGACCGCCCTCCGCTACGACTGCCGCCGGCTGCATTCCGTCGGGGGTGATCACTCTGGTAGAGCGAAAGACCTGTGCCATACTTAGAGATATTCCGGCAGCCCCAGTAGAAGTTCAAGCGCAATCGGCATAGCCGGAGCGAGAGCATCATCTCGATCGAATCGTGATTTCCGCGCAGCCCGGACTCGAGCGCTGGAAATCCCCTGGAGTCGCTTCGCTGGAAAGGCCACCCCACGCTTTGCGTGCAAGAGAGATGAATGAACGCTGACCCGAAATTCATGCTCGAAGCTATCCGGCTCGCTACGGAGAACGTGCAGAGCGGATCGGGAGGGCCCTTTGCCGCCGTGATTGTCCGTCAAGGGAAGATCCTCTGCACCGGAGTCAACCGGGTAACCATGGACAACGATCCAACCGCTCATGCGGAGGTGAACGCCATCCGTGCGGCGTGCAAAATCCTTGAGAGTTTCGAACTGCGCGGATGCGAGCTCTATACGAGCAGCGAACCATGCCCCATGTGCCTGGGCGCGATCTACTGGGCAAGGCCGGATGTGGTCTATTACGGCAACACCTGCCAGGACGCTGCGAACGCGGGCTTCGACGATTCCTTCATCTATCACGAGATCGGCCTGCCGCATTCGTCCCGTAGAATTCCTATGATTCGCTTTCTGGGCGAGCGCGCGATCGAGAGCTTCGCCGCCTGGAAGCTGCAGGAAGCGAAGATCGAATACTGAAGCCTCGACCGGGGAACCAGCCTCATTCGAGCCCGCATCCCGCCACTCCGTCGGCACAGAGCGGTCAGGCATTAAACTACTGCAGCACAATGAAGACGCCAGCCTTGCCGCGCAAAGCATTGGCGTGATTCTGCGCTATCAAGGAAGGAACCGATGAAAGCTCCCACGTGCCGGCAAACTTTGAAAAGACAGTGCAGCGCTTTTGCCGTCCTGGCTCTTTTTTGTCTCGCCTTCTGGAGTTCACCTCTTCGGGCTCAAGGCAGTCCGTCGCCTCTCCATACGGTCCAACAGCCGGCTCCGGCCCTCACGATGGACCTCCCCTCCCCGGGCGGCAAGACCGGGCGCTTCGCTTTGACAGAAGTGTCTTTTGATGGCGCTCGCGTGGAACTATCCTCACTCCACGTACGCGAGATCGCCCCTGGAACTCAGGAGATCACCTCCGAACAGGGCAAGATCGGAAGCTGGGAGTTTCACATCGACGATGAGAGCTCCTACTACGGCATGGGCGAACGATTTGACGATCTCAATCATGCGCACACCGTGATGAAAAACATCTCGCGGGATACCGGCTTCGCCAAGGGAACGAGCAGCTACCAGCCGATCCCCTTTTTTATGAGCACTGCAGGGTACGGGCTTTGGGTCGATACCTACTCGGCCGCGACCTTCGACTTCAACATCAGTTCTCCGGATATTTCCGTCACCCTGGTTGGGGACCGGTTGCGGTTGGTGGTCTTTGAGGGCCCGCGGTTCTCGACGATTCTGGATCGCTTTACCTCACTCGTTGGACGAACCAAACTTCCGCCCTACTGGGCTTTTGCTCCCTGGAAGGCGCGCGACTACCACCTCAGCGACGCGGATGTCGAGGAAGACATCCGCAAAACGCGCCAGCTTGGCTTGCCGGCGGATGTCCTGCTGATCGACAGCCCATGGGCGACCAACTACAACACCTTCGAGTTCAACACCAAACAATTTGAAGATCCCAGGGCCATGATCGACCGGCTGCATCAGGCCGGTTTCAAGCTGTGTCTGTGGCTCACCCCGTTTGTAAACGTTCAGAACAAACGGCCCGGCGAGCCTGGCATGGCGGCGAAGATCCCGCTCACTGCGGCCGCGAACTTCGCTGAGGGAGATACCAGGCACTACTTCGTGCGCAATGCGGATGGGACCACTTATATCTCCAGCTGGTGGAAGGGCAACGGCGCGCTGGTGGACTTCACGAATCCCGAAGCCACGAGCTGGTGGCAATCGCAAGTCGGCAAGGCGGTCAAGATGGGCGCCGACGCATTCAAAGACGACGATGGCGAAGGCAACTTCGTGGGGGGCGCCAGGTTTTTCAACGGCGCCGACTCGCGGATGATGCGAATGCGCTATACCGTCCTCTACAACCAGGCAATGGAACAGGTGATCCAAAAGCAGCTCGCCGGAGACGGCGTTCTGTTCATCCGCAGCGCCTCGGTCGGCAGCCAGAATCTGCCAATGTTCTGGAGCGGCGACAATGCGGCAGACTTCAGCGACGAAAATGGACTTCCCAGCGTGGTTCGCGCCGGCCTCAGCGCGGGAATGTCAGGAATCTCGCTTTGGGTGAGCGACCTGGGCGGCTACATCAAAAAAACCCGGACGCCGGAGGACGCTACCTTATTTCAGCGATGGACGGAGTACTCGGCATTCTCCCCGGGAATGGAAGTCATGAGCGCGCTGAATCTTGGTCCCTGGGATTATGGCGAGGAAGCGCTCAATACCTACCGGAAATTTGCCGTTCTGCACATGAGCCTGTTCCCGTATCGATATCAGGCGGCACAGGAAAGCGCCCGCGACGGCATGCCGATGATGCGGGCCCTTGTGCTGGAGCACCAGGATGACGATGCAGCCCGCACAGCAGAAGATGAGTATGAGTTCGGGCCGGACCTTCTCGTCGCCCCGGTGATCACCCCCGGAACCCAGCGCACTGTCTACATTCCGGATGGAGAGTGGCTCGATCTGTGGAATGGACGACCGGTTCCGAGCCGCCACCACATGATCGTCGATGTGCCCCTGGACTCCATTCCGGTTTATGTGCGGGCAGGAAGCATCCTGGCCAAAATCCCTGAAGATGTCATGACGCTCGTCCCGCCCGCATCCTCCGGCAACCGGGAGATTCACTCGCTCGACGATCGGCGCGTCTATGAGATCTACGCGGGACCCTCCAGAACGGAGACGGATTTCGAAGGACGCACCTTGACCACAATGCGCACCGGCGGCGAGGGCTCGCTCAGCATCGACGGCAAGCCGGCAGAGGTGACCCTCCGCTTTCCGTTCCAGAAGGTCTCCGGCTTCACCGTGGACGGCAAGAGCATCCAATCCGAAAACCAGAACAGCAGCACGACCATCACCTTCCGGCACCAGGAGCACAGTGAAGTGCGATGGAAGCAGTGATTGCTTGCCCTTGACCGCCCTACAGACCCCGGCCGCGTGTCTCCGGGCCAAGAGAGACGGAGACGGCAGTGATTACTGCCAGTGCAAGGACATACCATGCCACCAGAGTTGGCGAGCCGGCGCCGGCCGCCAGCAGAGCAGTCGCAATCATTGGTGCTAATCCTCCTG
>DASYYO010000156.1:0-13199 GCA_035933805.1 Acidobacteriaceae bacterium
TCGCCCTCCGGCAGATCGAAGGGCGAACGATTCGTCTCCGCCGTGGCTGCAATCATAAACAGGACGAAGGCCGCGAATCCCCAGGGCGTGAGCACATACCAGTGGGCGAGGGTTCCTGAGTACTGTGCCTGGCGCTGGACGATCTCCACGGTGGAGAGCGTTCCGGCGGTCATGATGACGGCCATCGAAGAGAGAATCAGCGGCACCTCGTAGCTGATCATCTGGGCGATCGCCCGCATGGCTCCCAGGAGGGAATATTTGTTGCGGCTGGACCACCCTGCCATGAATACGGAGATCTCAGAGACCGCCCCGATGGCGAAGAAGAAGAGGACACCGGCGTCGAGATCCACGCCAACCATGTTGCGCCCGACCGGCAACACCACATAGGGAAGGAAGGCGACGGCCAGGAGCACCAGGGGCGCCAGAAAGTGAACGAGCTTGTCAGCGGAAGCAGGAACAATGTCTTCCTTGGTCAGCGACTTGACCGCGTCCGCCATGGGCTGCAGGAGCCCCCAGGGGCCTACGCGATTCGGGCCGTAGCGATTCTGCATGCGGCCGAGGCCTTTGCGTTCCAGGAGGGTGGTCACGGCAAAGAGCGCGGGAAAGACCAGCAAAATGGGAATGATGGTGAGCAGAATGGAGACGGCCGGCTGCAGTACGGCGGGCGACTGATTCACCAGCCAGTGCTTGAGCAGGACAAAGACCTGGTCCCCCATTATCGCGCCACCGCGGGTTCCTGTCCGGTCTTCTTCGCTTCTGCCTTGGCCAGCTCCTCGGCTCGCCGCGCGTCCACCTCGGCGGCCTCTGAAGGATGAATCTCTTCGTAATATTCGTTGGGGCGTGCGAGCCTGCTCTTAGACCAGAGGAGCCCGCCGAAGCGGTCCTCTGTGCTTAGCTCGAAGTCCGTGTCCATGCGAATGGCGTCGAACGGACATACCTCTACGCAGATCTGGCAGCTCATGCAGACAGACACATCAATGTCGAAGACGGCGGGATAGAACTGCGGTTTGCCGACGAAATCCGGCTTTTTGTCCTTGCTCTTTTCGATGTGAATGCACCTGGGCGGGCATTCCTTCTCGCAGATCTGGCAGGCAACACAGCGCAGGCCCTGTTCCGCATCCGGGCCATCATAAATGAGGAAGGGGAAAACGCGCGAAGCTTCGTCTACCGGCCGGCGCTCTTCAGGAAACTGCACAGTCACCAGCCGCTCTTTGCCGAAGAAGCTGCCGACAAAGTTGCGCGCAGTCTCCGCGAGCCCTTTGATGATGCCCTCTCCTAGCATGTCCTCCGCCTCTCGCGCTCCGAACCAGGCGGGAAGCTGCCCTGTTCGAAGGGGTTCGATGTGCGCCTTGTTCTCTTTCCGCCAGGCGGCCGCGCCGCCGGCCCGTGATCTTTAACGGTCAACCTCTCCCATCACGATATCAATACTTCCCAGGATAATGACCGCGTCCGCAATGTTCTGTCCCAGGCACATATCCTCAAGCACGGTCAAATTAATCAGGCTGGGGGGACGGACGCGGTACCGGTAGGGATTGGTGGATCCATCGCTGATCAGGTAAAAGCCAAGCTCTCCCTTGGGAGATTCGATCCGGGCATAGGCTTCGCCGGCTTTGGGCCGCAGGCCGCGCAGCTTGGCCTTCGGATCGATCGCCGGGCCGGAAGGAATTTCGCGCAGGGCCTGTTCGAGGATCTTGACGGACTCGCGCATCTCGAGAACCCGCATCATGTAGCGGTCATACACGTCGCCGTGCTCTCCCAGGGGCACGCGGAAGGAGAAGCGCCCGTAGACCCCGTAGGCATCTACCTTCCGGATGTCGTAATTTACGCCGCTGGCGCGCAGAACAGGGCCGGTCACACCGGCGTTGACGGCCAGAGCCGCGGGCAGCACTCCCACCCCCTGGGTGCGCGCCATGAGAATCTCGTTGGTGCTGAGCAGTTGCTCGAACTCGTCGAGAAAGCTGGGAAACCCGGCGACCAGGGCCGATGCCTGGCTGAGCCACTCCGCGGAGCAGTCAACGCGCACGCCGCCAAACCGCATGTAGTTGCACATCATGCGGGCGCCGCTGAGGGATTCGAAAAGGTCAAGCACCCTCTCCCGTTCGCGGAAGGCATACATCAAAGGCGTGCCGCTGGCGCCCATGTCCTGCAGCAGAAATCCGACCATGCCGGCGTGGTTCTGCAATCGTGTCAACTCGGCTACGATCACCCGGATGTACTCGGCGCGCTCCGGAACGGCGAGGCCGGCCAGCTTTTCGACGGCAAGAGCGTATCCCCAGTTGTTGGTCATCGAGCAGAGATAATCGAGGCGGTCGGTGTAGGGGATTGCCGCAAGATAGCTGGCCGCTTCGGCGATTTTTTCGTGATTGCGGTGCAGATACCCGAAGACCGGCTTGAGGCGAACGATGCGCTCGCCGTCCAGCCGAACATCCATGCGGAAGACGCCGTGGGTCGACGGGTGCTGCGGGCCCATCGAGATCTCCAGAATGCCGTCCTGCTCCACCTCGGAAGGCAATACCTGCGTCATCCTTCGCTCCGTAAGGCTCTCGTTGGCTTCATGCTCCGGCCGTTCCGGCCGCAATGGCCTCCAGGTCATCGTCCGGAGGGGGCACGTAGTCCTTTCGCATGGGATGATCGACAAACCCGTCCCACATGAGGATGCGCCGCAGATCGGGGTGGCCCTCGAAGACGATGCCGTAGAGGTCGAAGGCCTCCCGCTCCTGGAATTCGGCGCTTCTCCATATAGGAGTCAGCGACGGCAGCTTGACGTTGTCACGGCGGTCCGCTGTGCGCATTCGCAGCACCAAAGGGCCGTCTTTTCTTTGTATGGAGTAGAGGTGATACACCGCCTCGAGGCAGCCGGGGATGCTGGTTTTTCGCGTCTCCTCGACCTCGCGCTCGACTCCGTCGACGATTTTCTTTGCCTTGATTTTTTCCGTTTTCTCCTGATCCGGCCAGTCGACCCCGGTCATGTTGGAGCAGAAGTCGAACTGAAGTCTCGGGTCGTCGCGCAGGAATTCCGCAATCCGCCCGGCGTGCTCGCGGCCGACGAGAAGCGAGCGCTGCCCGGAGGGGCTGCCGTTGGGGAGGATCTCGACGCTGCAGCCCGCAATCGCGGCCTGGATCTCGCTTTTGAGCTCTTCCAGGGTCATCCTTCAAGAACCTTCAAGGGGTTATGGAAGACTTCGTCGTTTTGCGGCGGCTCCAGACCATGCTCGCCAAAGTCCGGGATCGGGAATTCGCTGGGAAGGTCGGCGTGCAGATGCCGGGGCCTGGACTCGCCGGTGAGTTCTTGCGCGTCGATTTTGGCCTGCAAGGTCATGAAGGCATGAATCAGCGCCTCGGGCCGGGGCGGGCACCCAGGGATGTGCACATCGACCGGGATATAGCGGTCAATTCCTTTGAGAACGTTGTACCCGGAGCGGAACGGGCCGCCGGAGATCGCGCACGCCCCCATGGCGATCACGTATTTTGGCTCCGGCATCTGGTTGTAGAGACGTACGACCTGAGGCGCCATCTTCTTTGTCACTGTTCCGGAGACGATGATGAGATCGGCCTGCCGGGGCGAGGGACGGAAGACCTCGGCGCCGAAACGGGCCAGATCGTAGCGCGCCATGGTGGAGGCGATCATCTCAATCGCGCAGCAGGCCAGCCCGAAGGTCAGCGGCCACACGGAGTTCTTGCGGCCCCAGTTATAAAGCTCTTCGAGCGTCGTGGTGAAGATCCCGTGTTTGCTCAGCTCAATTTTTAGATCCTGGTCCATAAAGCCCTCATGTCCACGTCAGGACACCTTTTTGGCAGGCCCAGATCAAGCCTTCGACCAGCAACAACAGAAAGACGAGCATGGCGACGCATGCCCCGGCTGACAGTCCTGTGAATGCAGCGGCAAACGGCACGAGGAAGACCGTCTCCACGTCGAAGACCAGGAAGACGATCGCATACAAATAATAGGCGATGTTGATCTGAACCCAGGCATCGCCCGCGGCCTGCAACCCACATTCATAGGTTGCGTTCTTCTGCGCTCCCGGCTTTGCGGGAGAGAAGAACCTGGCCCATGCCCAGGCTAGAGTCAGCGGGGCCGCTCCGAAGAGAACTGCTGCGACCAGGAGCGCGACGATGGTGGCCCAGGGATGTCCCGCCGGATTTATTGGAAGACTCGTACCCATTCTCGCCATTTCGCCCAGATCGCCATTCTGCGTGACTGCTGAGCGCCGGTTGTCTGCAATCGCGGGGAATCGGGACGGTTGCGGATCCCCCCTATTTCGATAGACGTTCCACCAGAAGAATTATCCTCGCATATTTTCCGCTGCCTGTTCGATGCGCAGACGGAATGAACTTTCCTGTTCCATCCTCCTGCTATGCGAGACGAATGCGCGATCGATTCGGTTTCAGCGCCATCATGATTGCTGCGGGCGCATGCATATTGAGCAAATCAAACTGTACACGGACCGACCCCGCCGCCGGCTCCCGAGCGGAGAGGAGCGGCTACAACTTTCCGGTATCCGGCGAGCGCAGGAAAACTTATGGAGAATCTGCACTTGTGCTTCGACTGATTCGGCCGGTAGCGCGTCAATAGAGAAAGAGATGCGTAGACCGAGCCCGCTTTTGGAGCTGCGCAAGCGGCGCGCAGGACCTCGCATATGCATTCGTTTGTACGGTATGCGCGGTCCCGCGGGATGCGCGGATTGTCACTGTAAGATCCCCGGGCTTGGTGTATGCTCAATGGCGCTCAGGATTGGAGGCCGCAAACCCTCCTCTAACTGTGTATCGGAATTGCTAACCCAGAGGTCGACAGGAGCGTTTGGAATCACTGCGAGACTGTAAGCCATCCTGCAAGAGGAGCTTCAGGGATGGAGAGATCGCGGGGTTTCCAGGGAGCGGACCTGAGTGGGCTCTGGCCGGGAGATGAATCCATATGAAGCAGTCCTTCGCCATCGGTATCGGAGGCGCGGCCGGACAGGGTGTGGCCACGCCGGGCGACATTTTTGCGAAGATCTTCAGCCGCCGCGGCTTGCATTTGAACGCCTACAACGCCTATCAGTCGATCATCCGCGGGGGCCATACCTTTCTGACGATCCGCACCGGTCCTGAGACCATCACCAATATGGGCGACCGGATCGACATGCTGATCCCGCTCAACCAGGACACGATGGACCGGCACCTGCAACTGTTGAGCGCCGGCGGAATTTGTATTTACAACGCCGACACGATCAAGCCGGGAACGCCCGCGGAGGGGGTGCAGCTCTGTCCTCTGCCTGTATCCCAGCTGGCGGATATCAGCCGGAACAAGGTTGCGCAGAACACACTGGCGATCGGGGCCGGTCTGAGCCTGATGGGTGTGGGCTTCCAGTCTCTGGAGAGCGTTCTTGTCGAGCAGTTTCGCCGCAAGGAGCAATCGGTCATCGACGAAAACGTAGGCCTGGCGCGCACCGGCTATGACTATGCAACCAAAAACTTCAAGGCTTTTGCTCATCCGCTGCCCATGACCGAGACCCGGTATGCGGTGCTGAGCGGCAACGCGGCGCTGGCGATGGGAGGAGCGGCGGCGGGCGTGAAGTTCTACTGCGCCTACCCGATGAGCCCGTCGACCGGCGTGCTGCACTGGATGGCCGAGCACGCTCGCGAGGGCAACATCATGGTCCGCCAGGTGGAAGATGAGATTGGCGTCATCAATATGGCGATCGGAGCGGCGCATGCCGGAGTGCGCGCCATGTGCGCCACCTCGGGCGGCGGCTTCGCGCTGATGAGCGAAGGTCTCGGCCTGGCAGCCCAGGCGGAGATTCCGATTGTGGTGATCGACTGCCAGCGTGCCGGTCCGTCGACTGGCGTGCCGACCAAGACGGAGCAGGGCGACCTCTGGCAGATGCTGGGCGCGGCCTTTGGCGATTATCCCCGCGTGATGGCCGCTCCTCTCGATATCGGCGATTGCTTCACACTGATTCCCGAGATCTTCAACATAGCCGACCGCTTCCAGTGCCCGGGCATCGTGCTCTGCGACCTGCTGCTGGCGGAGGGCCGGTTGAGCGTGGATCCGAAGATTCTCAACTTCCAGCCGCCCATCGATCGCGGCGAGCTGATTACGTCGGCGAATGGCAACGGCCACGGCGACTATAAGCGGTATCTGATCACGGAGAGCGGCGTTTCTCCCCGCGCGGTTCCCGGCATTCCCGGCTACACCCACACCGTCTCCAGCGACGAACACGACGAAGATGGCGTGCTGATCAGCGACGAGTACACGAATACTGTGAAGCGCCGCGCCATGATGGAAAAGCGCATGCGCAAGGTGGCCGGCATTGAGGCTTCGGTGGCGCCTCCCACGCTGCAGGGGCCGGCCGAGGCGGAGGTCACGCTGATCGGATGGGGATCAACCCAGGGCGTGATCGAAGAGGCTCGCGAGCTGCTCGCCGAAGAAGGGATCATCGCCAACCAGCTCCAGATTCGCTGGCTCGTCCCGCTGCACGGCGACGCTATTGTGGACATTCTGAAGAAGTCGCGCCGCACCATCATCATCGAAAACAACTATAGCGGGCAGTTCGCCCGTTATCTGCGCAGTGAAACCAGCTTCGTCGCAAACGGGCACATCCGGAAATATGACGGAGAGCCTTTTATGCCGCACCACATTGTGGAGGCGGTCAAGGAACAACTGACCGGGCGAACGGCACTTTCGGTTCCGGCTCACGAAATTCTGGTCTAAGGAGAAGGAATAGATGGCGACCGACGTAGCGACTCCCAAACAGATCACGATGGCCGACCTGAAAGGCAAGGTCGATCCGGACTGGTGCCCGGGCTGCGGCGACTTTGGCGTTCTCGCAGCGGTACAGAAGGCCCTGGTCGAGCTGCAGATTCCGAATCATGAAGTGGCCACCATCAGCGGCATCGGCTGTTCTTCGAACTTTCCGGGCTTTATCAACACCTACGGCATGCACACTCTGCATGGACGCTCGCTGGCCGTGGCCACCGGCTTCAAGATGGCCAATCACGGCATGACGGTCCTGGTGACAGGCGGTGATGGAGACGGCTTTGGCATCGGCGGTAATCACTTTGTCCATACCATGCGCCGCAATGTGGATCTGCTCTACATCGTCATGGACAACCAGATCTATGGACTGACGACCGGGCAGACCTCGCCCACCAGCCGCAAAGGCATGAAGACCAAGAGCATGCCCTTCGGCAACCTGGAAGCGCCGATTAATCCGATTTCCATGGCGCTGGCTGCGGGGGCGACCTTCATTGCGCGGGGATTCAGCGGAGAGCAGAAGCATCTCACCGAGCTGATCAAACAGGGCATCCAGCACAGAGGCTTCTCGTTCCTGGACGTCTTCAGCCCCTGCGTCACCTACAACCACGACAATACCTACCAATGGTTCCGTCCGCGGGTGAAGAAGCTCGAGGACGATGCCTCCTACGACTCGACGGACTGGATGGCTGCGATGGAGAAGTCGCTGCTCTGGGGCGATGAGATCCCGATCGGGAAGTTCTTCGAGCGGACCGATGTTCCCACGCTGGACGGCGCCGAGCCTGTCCTGAGGAGTGGACCCCTGGTCCATCAGGACATGCGGGTATCGCCGGAGGCTGCGCGCAAGTTCGTCGAGGAGCTGATGTAGGGTTCGTCTGCGGGGCCGGCATGCGGACTGTCCATCGAGGATCTGCATGCCGGCAACCTGCTGGAATTCCAAGAGATAACATAGCCCCGCTGGGCTTTCGAAGAGAGCCGTCCTCAGGGACGGCCTGCCGGGAAGGTACGATGGAGCCGCGGGAGGCGGAGAGGCTCCGCGCCGTAAACGGCTACGACGCATCTATAATGAAAGAGCAGTCCATCGAACACGCGAGAGTATGACAAACGACATCTTCCGGCTGAGCGACGCTTTGACCCGCGATAACCAGGACAGCCGTCTGCGCGAGCAGTTAACCCAGGACTCCGGGAAGATCCGCGAATCCCTCAACAGTTCGGGTGTCTATCGTTTCAGAACGCCACAGGGGACGATTGTCATCAGGTCGGCCAGGAAAAGGCCGTAGTCTCCGGCGATGATCGCCCTCCTGGCCTCGGCTCTGCTGGGGCTTTATGTTTTTCTGCCGGAGTTTCTCTTCCGGAAGCTGGCCTTCAATTTCCGCGTGGTTACAAAGACGCAGCGGGGCCGGTTTGAAGAGATTATCTCCGGGGTCGGTGTTTCGATCCTTCCCTTCCTGTTGACCGCTTTCCTTTCGAGCATGTTCTGGTTTCCCGGCCATTGGCCCTTTCCGGTCGCGGAGGACACGGCAGCCAAATACTCCGATTACAGAACGGTCGTCAGCGCGCTTTATAGCGAGCCGTATTTCCGGGAACATCTGAATGCAACGTGGCTGGCCATCGGACACGTTCGATTGGACCAGTTTCGATTTCTCTTTTGGATGTACTGTGCCCTGGCGATCGAGATCGTCTGTGTCGTGCTGCTGACCTATTTCTTCGGTTCGCTCAACAAGTATCGGCTCTATCGATGGACCTTTGGGCGGATCTTCCTGGGGCGTGCCTCTCACTGGGAGGTCCTCTTGACCGGGTTCGCCTTCCCGCGGCGATCACGGCCGCAGGTCGCGGTGGACGCCATGACGATCGACAACCATCTTTATGCCGGAACGGTGGCGGATTACTTTCTGAGATCGGACGGAGAACTGAGCGGTCTGCTGTTGAAGGACTTCCGGCGATTCCGCTTGCAAAACCTTGACGAGGACAGAAAGGCGGGACTTGATCCCGATCCCCGCGAGTATTGGGCGGAGATTCCTGGCGCAAATTTTTATCTACCCGCCGAGAAGATCGCGAACTTGAATATCCGGTATGAGATTCCCCGGCAGGAGATGATCCGCGATGTCGAAGAGTGGATGAAGAGCATGAACCTGGGCGAATCCATCACGGTTTCGCTTGAGGGCAGGAACCCCTCTGACGACAGCGATCTTCCGCATTCGAAGGATGAGGCCGCGACGTAGGGGCATCTTCCGCCGGCCCGGCGGCCGGCCGCGATCCGTGGTTACAATAGTCCGGAGGAGAAAGGAGCTCGCTTATGGCCGTCGAAAAGATTCTATCGGGCGTCTCCCGCTTCCAGGAGCATGTGTATCCGAAGCACCAGGATCTTTTTGAGAGGCTGGCCACGGGCCAGCGGCCGGAGGCTCTCTTTATCACCTGTGCGGACTCGCGGATCGATCCCTGCCTGCTGACACAGACCAAGCCGGGGGATCTGTTTATCTGCCGTGTGATCGGGAATATCGTGCCGCCCTATCCCGATGCCATCGGCGGCGTTTCGGCGACGATCGAATATGCGGCGGGCGTGTTGCGGGTGCCGGCGATCATTGTCTGCGGCCACACCGATTGCGGGGTGATGCGAGGCGCGCTGAATCCTGAGGCTCTGGAGGATTACCCCAATGTCACGGCGTGGCTGCGGTATGCGCGGGTGGAGCGGCGGGAGACGGAACCGAGTCCGGAATTTCTTCTTGCGCTGGCGGAGCGCAATGTCGTAGCGCAACTCAAGAACCTGCGAACCCATCCGACGGTGGCCGCCAGGCTGCGGGCCGGCGATCTTGCGCTCCATGGCTGGATCTACCACATTGGTCCCGGCACCGTCACAGCCTACGATGAAGAAAGCCGGGAGTTCCTGCTTCCGCAGTCGGTGTAACGCGGCTCTGCCCATCGTTCTGGTAGGCTGGATGCGCATTCGAAAGCAATGTTGAGAAGGAGAATTTTGCGATGCGTATCCGGCTGATGGCGGTGTGTTGTGTGTTGGGTATGTTGCCTTTGGCAATCACGGCGCAGACGGGGGCAGGCGCCGCGGGGGCCGAGACCGGAAAGGCCGCATCACCCTCCAAAGCCTTCGATGGCGAGTTGAGCCTGATCGAGCGGGAGATGATGAGCGCGGTCAAAGCGATGCCCTCTGAGAAGTTCGGATTCGCTCCGAAAGCGGAGATCTTCGTGCCGGGGCAGAAGACGGAATTCGCGACAGTGCGGACCTTCGCGCAGCAGGCTGCCCATGTGGCGCAGGTCAACTACTCTCTCTACAGCGCGGCCAGCGGGTTGAAGCCGGAGGCCGATGTGGCGGGAATCGAAAAGCTCACGAACAAGGAGGACGTGGTGGCCGCGCTGGCCGGCTCGTTTGCATTTGGCCACAGAGCCATCGCTACGATGACGTCCGCGAATGCGTTCGAGCTGGTGAAATCCCCAGAGCTGCGCATGCCAACGCGGGCGACAGTTGTGGCCTTCGGCATCGCGCATGGATTCGACCACTACGGGCAGATGGTCGAGTATCTCCGGATGAACGGGATTGTGCCCCCGGCCAGCGCCAGATAACCTGTCCCGCATCCGCTCACTCGCGGCGAGACTCGTCGATCGCCTTCCCTCTATTGCGGATACGCCGCGGGCTCCGCTCGAGTTCGGGCATGCTTCTCAGGCCGGTTCGCGGGAATATGTGCCGTAGAGGACGTTTCGCATGCGACCTAAATGCCGAAACTCAGGCAGGGCCGGCTTATGAATCAGGCCGATGTTGTCCACTATCTTCAGGATTTAACCCGGATCTTATGGATCGCTCTGGTCGCGATCTGGCTGATCGGGGCGCTGAAGACGAAGCGCACGGTGCAGAAGCAGTCCTTCGGTTCGCGGCTGCTCCTGGTTGGCATCATTGCTCCCGGAGTGTATTTGATGGCTGGCAAGCCGATCAGGCCGGCTTCGCTCGAGCTGTGGTCGTTTCCGGTGACCGAAGGGGTTGCTCTTCTCGGCTTTGCGGCTGTCCTTTGCGGGATCACATTCAGCGTCTGGGCTCGGGTTACGATCGGCAGGAACTGGAGCGGCGTGGTTACTCTCAAAGAGGATCACACGCTGGTGCAGCGCGGTCCTTATCGCATCGTTCGTCACCCCATCTATTCCGGCATATTGCTGGCGTTGATGGGCACTGCGCTCATGCGCGGAGAGGTGCGCGCTCTGCTTGGGGCGATGATTTGCGGGCTCGGTTTATGGGTCAAAGCCACCATGGAGGAGCGCTTCATGGTCCAGCGTTTTGGCGAGGAGTATCTGCTGTACCGGCGTCAAGTCAAGGCGCTGGCGCCGTTTCTTTTTTGAAAGAAAGCCCGATCAGCGAATCGCACACATGACAAGACAGTCCGCCCATCCGCGAACATAGGTGGGCCCGTTGATTTCGGCCGGTTGGAAGAAGCCTGATGCTGGCAGCGGTGGCCTCTCACCGTGGTCACAGTGGTGCATGTCTAGAACACTGCAGCTCAACCTCAGGCTAGTGGTGGAGGTTGGGTGAACCGCGTGGATGAGAGGCAGGCCATTCATCGGATCGGCTGCCGGCCGAGTCGCCGGGCCGCCCCGGCGGTCATCGGCCGGATCCCGATGACCGCGTCGTGCGCTCTGGTTGGTTTAACGGCTCGCTGCCTGGCTTTCCACCCAGGCCTTTGCCTCGGCTGACTTGGCCCACTCGCCCGCGACCTGCCGCGTGGCGACGTTGAGCCGGTTCCAGACGTTGATGAGGGCAATGCTGAGGGTCAGGACGGCCAGCGCCGGCTCGTCAAAATGCCGGGCCGCCTCGTCCCAGACGTCGTCGGGCACCGGGTCGGCACGATCGCTGAGCCGCGTGACGGCTTCGGTGAGTGCCAGAGCTGCACGCTCGCTGCCGGTGAAGTACGGCGCATCTCGCCAGGCGGCGACTGCGAACAGGCGTTCGTCTGTTTCCTCTGCGTTCCTGAGATTGCGAGCATGCATATCCACGCAGACGCTGCAGCCGTTGATCTGACTGGCGCGCAGGTGCATCAACTCGAGGGTGCGCGACGGCACGCCGCTCTTTTTTGTGCATGCTCCGAGGGCCAGCAGCGCCTGTATCGCATCAGGAACCATCATTGCAGGGTTGGTCATTCTTGCTTGCATCGTTGTTCTCCTCCGTGTTTTTGCGGAACCGGGATATTGAACATCCGGGATCTCGATCTTGACGCAGTCTCCCGAACTCGATTTCCCGTCACATTGACCGGGTCTTGCTCGTCATTACCATGACGAAGCGTGTTGGAGGAATGTGACCGAATGACGGGACACGAATGGCTGGCCGAGCAATTTGAGAGCAATCGAGGTCACCTGCGGGGCGTCGCCTACCGGATGCTTGGTTCGCAGGATGAGGCGGATGACGCCGTTCAGGAGACCTGGCTGCGGCTCAGCCGCTCCGGCGCGGACGGCGTGGAAAACCTCCGGGGATGGCTGACGACGGTCGTCTCGCGCGTGTGCCTGGACATGCTGCGCTCGCGCAAGTCACGAGCCGAGGAGCCGCTGGAGGAGCACTCCCCCGAGCCGATGGCGCACGGGGAGGAAGGGAGCCTGGGATACGCAGGCGACCCCGAGCGCGAGACTCTGATGGCCGACTCCGTCGGTCTCGCTCTGCTGATGGTGCTGGAGACGCTGGCTCCCGCCGAGCGAGTGGCCTTTGTGCTGCACGATATGTTCGACGTGCCCTTTGAGGAGATTGCCGCCATCGTAGGACGCTCTCCGGCTGCGGCAAGGCAACTTGCGAGCCGCGGACGCCGGCGGGTTCAGGGAGCGGCCACGGTTGGCCCAACCGGCACGGTTCGACGGCGCGAGGTGATCGCGGCGTTCCTTGCGGCCGCTCGCAGAGGAGACTTCGAAGCGCTTTTGGCGGTGCTCGACCCGGAGGTCGAGGTCCGGGCCGATCAGGCCGCAGTCAAGCTTGGCGCATCGAACGAGTTGCGCGGCGCTGCCGAGGTAGCCGGCGCCTTCGTGAACCGCGCGCGCGGAGCGCAACCGGCGATCGTGGGCGGAATCGAAGGGCTGGTTTGGGCTCCCGGTGGACGGCCGCGGGTAGTCTTCAACTTCACGATTGCCGGAGACAAGATCACGGCCGTCGAGCTGATTGCCGATCCCGAGCACATTCGGCGGCTGGAGGTGTCACTCGTCGAGGGCTGACATGGCAGCCGCTGTTGCGGTGTTTGCCCGGGGGAGCATGCTTTCAAGCAGCTTCGATCACCGCCATGTCTCTGGCTGCCTTGCCGTGGTCCTCGATCCCGATCAGGTTGAGAATCGGCGTCGTGATCATCGTCGTCACCAGGGCCATGACCACCAGCATGGTGAACAATGTCGGCGAAACAACAGGGGCATTGTACGCAATATTCAAGACGATCAACTCAACCAGGCCACGCGTGTTCAGCAGAGCGCCCAGCGCGAGCGCATGCCGCCATGCCTGCCC
>DASYYO010000430.1:0-2133 GCA_035933805.1 Acidobacteriaceae bacterium
CTTCGATGTACGCTCCATTCGCCAAGTCCTGGGCATAGATTTCGGGCACCGGCAATCCATGTCGCCGGAAGTGCCGCGAAAACTCCAGAAACGCCACATTCTCTTCGCGCACCGGATACACAATTCCGATTGCGCTCCCCGCCTCACCGGAGAGCCGAAGAATGGCCCGCCCCGACCCTCCCAGCTGGCCCTGAAGAGGCTTTACCGACGCGGCCGGCCCGTGAAAGTGCTGCTCGTAGAGTTTTTTCAGTACATCCATGCTTTTCAACTTCGCGCTTCAGGCGGTTGCCTTCTAAAGATAACCGACCAGAACGCCTGCGCAGTCTTCGGTGTGCAGCCTCGTACAACGAAAACTACCTGCATGGGTTCCAACTTAGATGTCTGCTTTCGCGGCCCTTTTCTCCTGGGACAGAGTTTCCCAGGCCGGCGTACATCGGGTCGCGCAGGTCGCGCCCGCTTGTCAATTACAGATAGCATATTTAGACAGACAAGCGGGGATCTGAGGAGGATCTCCAATGAGTTTATCTAAATACGTGCGCTGGTTGCTGCCGGCGTTCTTGCTCACGCTTGTTCCTGCAATCGCCCCGGCGCAGGTCGCCATCTCAGTAACCGTTGCGCCGCCGGAACTGCCGGTCTACGAGCAGCCGCCGTGTCCCGAAGATGGATGGATGTGGTCTCCGGGCTACTGGGCCTGGGGTGACGATGGCTATTACTGGGTTCCCGGCGCTTGGGTCCCAGCTCCTTATGAGGGAGCCCTTTGGACACCGCCATGGTGGGGTTGGGACGACGGTCGCTACATATTCCACCAGGGGTCCTGGGGTGACGAGGTCGGCTATTACGGCGGCATCGATTACGGATATGGCTACATGGGCATCGGCTTTGTCGGCGGCGAATGGCGCGATGGAGCTTTCGACTACAACACCGCTGTAATGCGGGTGAATCCTGAGGTCATTCACCATACCTATGTCAACGAGAACATCGTCCGCGAGAACACGATCGCGGATGAGAGGCGCGTCGCATTCAATGGCGGACCGAACGGTATACATCACGAACCGATGCCTGTCGAGCGGAGGGCGATGTCAGTGCGCCACACTCCGCCGACCCCGGTTCAGCAGCAGCATCTGCAGACGGCGCGTTCCGACCGGCAGCTCTATGCCAAGGTGAATGGAGGACATCCGCATACGCTCGCCGTAGCCAGGCCCGCGGAAATGCCGCGCAATGCAGCTCCCATGGATCGCAACGGTACGCGCGAACCCGCCCGGCCCGGAACTGCACCTACCTATCGAGGCGAGACACGTGGCAACACGCCCGAAACAAGACCTGCCCCGAATCGACCTGAAACCAGACCCGCGCCCGCAGAGCGGCCTCGCAATGAATCGCGCCCGGCTCCGGAGCCGCGTCCGGAATCTCGTCCTGCACCCGAGACCCGGCCCGCTCCACGCCCTGAGAGTCGACCTGCTTCCGAATCGCGCCCCGCTCCACAACGCGAGACTCGCCCCGCGCCACAACGCGAGACTCGCCCCGCGCCCGAACCCCGTCCTGCACCGCAGCCCGAGTTTCGTCCAGCGCCGCCGCCCCGCGCTGAATCGCGCCCTGCACCGGAACCTCATCCGGCGCCGCAGCGTGAGTCTCGCCCCGCGCCCCCACCCCGCGCAGAGTCTCGCCCAGCCCCAGAGCGCGAAGCCCATCCTGCCCCACCACCCAAAGAGGAAAAACCTAGGCAATAAGGCCCTTCCCCAGATCTCATCCGCAACAACAGGACGAGATCTGGGGCCTTCGATTCGCTCCTCCGCTAAACTTGATCCATGGGGTTCGAGTTCGATCGGCTCTGGAATGCACGGGGCAAAATGGGTTCAATCAACGGCAACGGTAAGCTGCGACGACTGCCCGTCCTCATAGTGTTGTTGATCTTCGCCCCGCGAACGTGGGCGGATATTACGGTTCACACCAACCCCATGAACGTCGACCCGCAGGTGCGGGAAGCCTATCACTACTTCTATCTCCTCAATTACCCGGCTGCCGTCGAGCGCTTTGAGCATTTCCACCAGCAGCACCCCGGAGACCCGCAGGCCACGGCAATGCTGCTCAACGCCATGGTCTTCCAGGAACTCTATCGGCAGGACCTGCTCGACA
>DASYYO010000167.1:0-6876 GCA_035933805.1 Acidobacteriaceae bacterium
TGTCTTCCCTGTAGACATTCCAAAGATGGCCGAGCTTTCCATCGCCATGCTCCGGCGCGCCCTTCAGGCGCTGGCGGAGAGCGATGCCGAACTCGCCCTGAGCGTGCTGGCAATGGATGACCAGGTCGACGAGATGAACCGCAGAGTGAAAGGCATTCTGCTCGGCTGCATCGCCCAGGATCCGGCCGGCGCGCACGCGGCCGTCAATCTACTCTTTATCGCGCGCAGCCTGGAGCGCATCGCGGACCACGCCACCAACATGGCCGAAGATGTCATCTTCTGGGTGCGCGGAGCCGATGTTCGCCACGGCGCAGGGTTGCAGGCTCAGGCGAGCTAAAGCTCCGCGGAAGCGGCGCGGGGGAATACGCTAATTCACCCGCTGCAGGCGCGCAATCAGCTTCTGCGCCAGGTTTTCGCCTGAATCGGACCACAAGAGCCGTCCGCTGACCCCGCAATTCTGTTCCACCGCCTTGGTGAAGGCCACCAACTTTTGCAGGTTCTCTTCCACTCGCCTGGCGCCTTCCCTGTCTAAAGGAACCTCGTCTTCCAGGAAGGGAGTATCCGTTCCAAAATCCACCCGGATGTGTCCGTTCTGCTCGTAGGCCCCTTCGTCGAAATACGGTTCAAAACCGGCTACACGTACCACGCGCCACTCTTTTTTCCAGCCCGGGTCGAGATCTCCGGCCGCCTCCGCAATCCAGAGCTCCCATTTGACCTCGAATTCGTACGCGAAGTCATCATGCATGGTTTGCATGGCCTCGGCCACGGCGGCCCGCGGGACTGAGGCTTCCGATTCGTCCTCCTCATAGACCCTCTGGTAGACCGGCGACTCTTTCCAGGAGAGTGGATATACGGTCGCCGCGTTCACCCGGGGCGATCCTCCGGCAGCTTGAAACTGCTCGAGAACCGTGACCAGCGCGGCGGGAAGAGCGTCGCGGCGGAAGTTCGGAAACCAGAGGCTCAGGTACAGTTGATCGGCCATAGCTTCTATCTTATGCGTCCCTGGTTCGTCCTTTGTAGAGCGGGGCCCGTCCGCTTCTGGTGAGACAAAAATTTGCCGGGTCCACCCGAATGGTTTGGCGCCGAGCCGTCCATCGATCCCCGGAAGGCTCGCCGGAGGGCGCTCTCTTGAAAGACCAGCGGATGAGAAAATAGAGCTTATGCGCATAACCATTGAACGGCTACGTTCATGGATATTGTTGCTCGCCGGTTTGCTGCTGGCGGGGATTCTGGTGTTCTTTGGATACGCCCGCTGGCAGGTTCGCCGGGTGGCGCGTGATCTTCCCGGGAAACTTGGCATCACGATCCAGCAGTCAACGGCCGGATATACCTTCTCTAAATCGGAGGGCAATCACACCGTTTTTACCGTACACGCCGCAAAAATGCTGCAATACAAAGGCGCGGGGCGCGCTGAGCTTCACGACGTGAGCATCACTCTGTACGCACCGAACGGCGCTCAGGCAGACCGCATCTACGGCGACGACTTCGACTATGACCCTGTCCTCGGCCTGGTACGCGCCACTGGGCCGGTCCAGATCGATCTTCAGGGGCCTCCCGCATCGGATCCTCATCCGTCCGCGACTCCGGCAGACGGCGATAAAAACATTGTTCACGTGAAGACGGCCGGGCTGGTGTTCAACCAGAAGACGGGATTGGCCAACACTCCGGAACGGCTGGAGTTCCAGATCGCCGGCGCAGCAGGGAGCGCGGTCGGAGCTGAGTTTGATTCGCGGACCGGGGTGCTGCTGCTCCAAAGCGAGGTGGCGTTCAGCTCCAGCGTAGACGGCGATCCGCTGGTGGTTCGCGCCCGCCGCGCGCAGTTCGAGCGCGCCAGCCAGCAGCTTTTTCTCCTCCAGGATGCGACGGCGTATGGCTACACCCACAGCGTCTCGGATCAGGCAATTGTGCATTTCCGTGACGATGGCTCAGTCTTCCGCATTGACTCGATCGGGCACGTGGTGACAAGCAATCAAGGCCAGCAGGTTGGCTCACAGACGGCTCGTATCGATCTGGACGAGAAGAGCAATCCCCTGCAGGCGCTCCTTTCCGGCGGCGTCTCCTATACGGTGGAAGACTCGCTTCGGCGGCTCCGCGGGAACTCTGATTCGGCGATCCTGACCTTCGGTCCCCGGGCCACGGTCAAGCATGCTCAACTGCGCACCAACGTCACCATCGCAGACTCTGAGCAGGTCCCGCAGCCGGTCCCTCAGGCGGGCAGGCCGTCTGCCGATTCTCCTGTGTCTACCACCCGGAATGTACAGGCCTCGCAGATCGATATTGACTTTGCGCCATCGCCCCAGCGCAAACCTCTGGCTGAGCATGTGCTGGCTGTCGGCAACGCCCGGCTGGACATCCGGACGCTCTATGCCAACACCCCGCCGCAAGAGAGCGAGGTGCAGGGCGATCAGATCCTGGTGACCCTGCGCGACGGCACAGCCGTATCCAGCCTGCGCGGAACCGGCCATACCAGGCTGATGCTGCTCAACTCTAAGGGGGTCAGGCAGACCAGCACCGGAGATCATCTTCTTCTCACGTTCGCCGCCGCACCGCACGCGAAGACTCCCGGCTCACCGGCCATCCAGCAGGCGTCTCAACTGGAGTCGTCGGAACAAACAGGTAACGTGACCTTCGATCAGCAGAGTCCGCCCTCCACTCCGGCAGGGAGGACCCGAGCGGCGAACCGGGCAGCCGGCTCAATGTCCATGGAGATCAGCGCAACCGCGCAGCGGGCGGTCTATTCGGCCGCAACGCAGATGGTGACGTTGTTCGGCGATCCGCGCATTCGCGAGGAGAACGGAGAGGTAACAGCCGGGACGATTCAATTGGAGCGAGCCTCCGGAGACGCCACGGCTAGTGGCGGAGTGAAGGCGACATACCGGCAGACCGCGGGGCGGCAGACGCCGCAACCGGCCGTCTCCTTCGGCGGCCAGGAACCGGTCCACGTCATCGCCGACCATGCCCGCTTCGATCATTCGGCAAATCTGGCCACCTTCTATGGCAAATCTCAGGATGCCCGGCTCTGGCAGGGAGACGACTCGATCTCCGCACCCGTTGTGGAGCTCTCCCGGTCTCAGCAAACCCTTTCGGCTCACGGAACGAGCACGGCGGATGGAAGAGCCGTAACTGCGATTCTGACCAGCCTGGGAGCAGTCGCCAGGTCGAAGCCCGGACAGAACAGCGGCAGCTCCGTCGTGCGCGTCAAGAGCCGGACGCTGCTTTACTCCGATCCCGGGAACAGGGCGGCCTTTCGCGGCGGCGTCGTGGCTCAGAATGCTTCCGGAGTCATCCGCGCCGACAGCATGGATGTCTACTTCAGCGCGCCGGACGAAGCGAATCCGGATCTCCGGACCGCATCGATGGAAGCTGGACTGGCGGCCGCGCCGCGGCAGGGCAAACAAGTACAGCGCATCGTCAGCAGCGGCAATGTGCTCCTGGAGCAACCCGCGCGTCAGGGTTATGGCGAGGAGCTGGTATACACCACAGCCGATCGGAAGTTCGTCCTCACGGGAACCAGCGCCGCGCCGCCGCGCATCGTCGATCGGGAACACGGTACGGTTACCGGCGGTTCGTTGATTTTCAATGACCGCGATGATAGCGTCATTGTCAGCGGCGGCCCATCCAAGGCGGTGACCGAAACGCGCACCGCGAAGTAGATGCAAAAGCTCCTCACTGACGAGATTGGCAAGTCTTATAAGGGCCGGCAGGTCGTGCACGGTGTAAATCTTGAGGTCTGCCAGGGAGAAGTCGTGGGTTTGCTGGGCCCGAACGGAGCCGGCAAGACGACTACCTTCTACATGATCGTCGGCTTGATCGCTCCCGACGCCGGCCGCATTCTGATCGAAAACATCGACATCACCCGGGTGCCAATGTACCTGCGAGCGCGGCAGTACGGAATCAGCTATCTGCCGCAGGAGCCCTCCGTCTTTCGCAAGTTGACAGTGGAGGAGAACATCCTCGCCGTCCTCGAGGCGCAGTCCATCTCGGTCGAGGTGCGGCGTGCGCGAACGGAGAAACTGCTGGATCAATTAAACCTCGGGCACATCCGGAAGACGCGGGGCTACGCTCTCTCCGGGGGCGAACGGCGCAGGGTAGAGATCGCCCGGTGCCTTTGTATCCAGCCCTCATTTATCCTTCTGGACGAGCCTTTTTCGGGGATCGATCCAATCGCTGTTTTGGATCTCCAGGAGATCATCTTCGACCTGAAAGCCAGCGGAATTGGCGTTCTCATCACGGACCACAATGTGCGTGAGACGCTATCGGTCACCGACCGCGCATACATCATCAATGAAGGCCGCATCTTCCGCACCGGTACCCCGGAGCAACTGGGGAAAGACTCGGAGGTACGGCGGGTTTATCTCGGTGAAGGCTTTTCATTGAACTAGTTCGTTTCCCCGAAAGCAGCGAATCCGGACTTTCCCCGTCAGCAGCAACCGGGGAAGGGTAAACTGGGACAACACTCGCCCAGCCAGTGTGAAACGATGGTCCTTCTACAGCCAAAGCTCAGCTTGAAAGTCGCGCAGCGTCAGATACTGACGCCTGGCCTGATGCAGATGGTCAGTGTGCTGGCGCTGAACAAGCTGGAGCTGAAAGAGATGATCAACGCGGAAATCGTTGAAAATCCTGTACTTGAGGAACTGGAAGAGAACGTACCGATGCTCGAAGATCTCGCCGGCCGGGAGGCGGATCGTGATCGCAGCGCACAGGAGATCGAAGAACAGTCTCAGCGCGAAAAGCAGGACCCCTTCGACGAGATAGATTTCGGTTCCTACTTCCAGGACTACCTGGACCCGGGCTTCCGTACCCCGAACAGCTTCGAGTTGAGCGAGAAACCATCCTTCGAGAATTTTCTCTCTCAGCCCGGAACGCTGAGCGATCATCTCTGCTGGCAACTGGGCTCGCTGAGCGTCTCGCCGGAGCTGCGCAACGCCGCGGAATACGTCATCGGCAATCTCGATGAAGACGGCTATCTGATCGCAACCGAGGAGGAACTGCTCTCCGGCTTTTTGCGGGAGCGGACGGATGAAGCTGCGCCTGAGTTGACCTCCGCCGCAAGCGATCGAAGCCGGGTGCTCCTGGCAGACGCCGTCAAGCTGGTTCAAAATCTCGACCCCGTCGGCGTAGCAACACCCAGTCTGCGCGAGTGCCTGCTGGTGCAGATTGAGGCGCAGCGCCGCGACTTCCAGCTCGCCCTTGCGCGCCGAAAACGCTCCCAGCAGGAGAGCTCCGCCGACGTTGAAAGAACTGAAAGAACGGACGGCAGTCCTTCCGGCTCGGCTGCGGCAACTGCAGCCGCCGCAGAACCTGCGTCGAGCCACGTCCCGGAATGCCAGGCGGAGAAGTGCAGGATCTTCGCTCTGGCAGCGAGAATCGTCGATCAGCACCTGGCGATGCTGCAGAAGCGCGATCTGCGCGAGATGTCCAAGGTCCTGGGCAAGCCGGCGGACGCCGTCCAGGCGGCCATCGACTTCATCCGTACTCTCGACCCGCGTCCCGGTCAGCGCTACAACCGCTCCGAGGCCAGGCTGATCGAACCCGATGTGGCCTTCGTGAAGCGGGGCGACGAGTATGTGGTGGTCATGAATGAAGAGGATCTTCCGACGCTCCGCCTCAACCAGGGCTATCGCAAACTGCTCTCTCAGGACGGCACCGAGAAAGAGGTCAAGGATTACGTCAAGGAGCGATATCGGTCTGCCCTGCAGCTGATGCGCAATATCGATCAGCGCAAGAACACGATCTTGAGAACCTGCGAGGCAATCGTGCGCCGCCAGACCGATTTCCTCGAGCAAGGCGTCGAGGCGTTGAAACCAATGATGATCAAAGACGTGGCAGAGGAGATCGGGGTACACCCATCGACGGTCAGCCGCGCGGTTTCCAGCAAGTATGTACACACCTCCCAGGGCGTCTTTGAGTTGCGTTTTTTCTTCTCGGAAGGCGTCAATGGGCCCGAGGGCAGCACGACTCCGCTCATGCTGCTCAAACGCAAGGTCAAGAAGTTGATCGAGGAAGAAGATCCTCGCAAGCCGTTGACCGACGACTTGATTGCCACCATGCTGCAGACCCAGGGGATCGACGTGACGCGGCGCACGGTTGCCAAGTACCGGGAAGACCTGCGCATCCCCAGTACCCACCAACGCCGGGTGCGCGATTGATTTAGAATCGGACATCTTGCCGGCGCAACTGTCACGGGATTAGGAGCAGGCATATGGAAGTGGAATACACAGGCAGACAGGTCACCATTACCAAAGCGTTGCGTGCGTTGACAGAAGAGGGATTCGGGCGCATCAGCAAGATTTTGGGAAAGGCCCATGGGGCAAAGGTAGTTTTGACGGCGGAAAAATACCGCCAGGTCGCTGAGGTCCACGTCTTCGCAGCCAAGAGCAGGGCCGCCATTCTCCTTGCAGTCTGCGAGTCCGCCATCAGCATGGAAATCGCGTTGCGCGAAGCGCTATCCACCGCAGAGGCTCAGGCTCTCCGCCACATGAACAAACTGCGCACGCAAAAACGGGCGCCCAAAGAAGAAAAGCTGCTCGCAGAGACTCCATTGCTTCGCACTCCGCGAAAGAGCGCCGCTGCCGCAAACTCCAAAGCTCCGGCTTCCAATGGACGGAGCAACGGTAAGCCCAATCCTCGTCAGGAGGTTCCGGTCACCGTACACTCCTTTCCCTCCCGCCGGGCCATTCCGGAGCCCCATATCGTTCGCTCCGAGGAGTCGATTGCACTGCGCCCGATGACGCTCGAAGAGGCGGTCAAGGAAGCGGAATTCCGTGATCGCGAGGTCTTTGTGTTTCGGGATAATGAAGGCAACGTGAAAGTGCTGCACCGGAAGCGCGATGGAAAGATGGAACTCATCGAGGCGCCCTGAAGGATAAGTGTACG
>DASYYO010000221.1:0-3728 GCA_035933805.1 Acidobacteriaceae bacterium
CGCAAATTCTCAAGATGTTCCGTCGCCTACTTCGCTCGAATGCATATTGGTAGGAGTCGAGCCCCTCAATGAAGCAAATCTCCATCAGCTTCAAGCGGGGTGCGGTCATCTGCAAATTCTCAACGGCTATGGCCCTACTGAAGCGACTATTTTCTGCACTGCGTACACAGAGATAAAGAATATCCAGCGCAATGCGCCGATCGGTCGCCCAATCGCGAACGCGCGGGTGTACATATTGGATGGGAACCGTGAGCCAGTGCCGATTGGAGTCACCGGAGAGCTGTACATCGGCGGCGCCGGCGTGGCGCGTGGATATCTGAATCGCCCGGAGCTGACAGCGGAGAGATTCCTGTCCGATCCCTTTGTCGACGAACCCGGCGCCCGGATGTACCGCACCGGCGATCTGGGCCGCTGGCTTCCCGACGGCAACATCGAGTTCCTCGGCCGCAACGACTTCCAGGTCAAGATCCGCGGCTTCCGCATCGAACTCGGCGAGATCGAAGCCCGGCTAATGGAACACCCAGCCGTGCGCGAAGCCGTAGTCATTGCCCGCGAGGATAACCCCGGCGACAAACGCCTGGTGGCCTACGTGGTACCGAACCTGGACTCCGTCCGGCTCGTTCACTCCGAAATCCCGGAAGAAAATACCGAACAATGGCGGGCACTCTACGAAGAGAACTACTCCGATTCTGCTCCTTCTGAAGATGACAGCCCGAACCTTGTGGGCTGGAATAGCAGCTACACCCGGCAGCCGATCCCGGCAGAAGCCATGCTGGAGCAGATCGATGCTACAGCCGGACGGTTACTTGCCTTCCAGCCGAAGCGAGTACTGGAGATCGGCTGCGGAACCGGCCTGTTGTTGTTCAAGGTTGCCCCTCATTGCGAGCGCTATGTGGGCACCGACTTCTCTCCTTCCGTCATCCAGATGCTTCGCGATCAGGTGAAGAGACGCAATCTTAACCATGTCGAGTTGCGCGAAGGTCTGGCCGACCGATTTGACGGTATAGCTCGCGCCAGCTTCGACCTGATCGTCCTCAACTCCATCGTGCAGTACTTCCCCAGTGTCGAATATCTCGTGAAGGTGCTCGACGGCGCCGTAGATGCGGTGAGCAGAGGCGGCGTGATTCAGGTGGGCGACGTGCGCAATCTCGCCTTGCTTGAGGCCTACCATCTCTCGGTGCAGAACTTCCAGTCTCCCGATACGCTTTCCATCGAGACCTTTGCCAGGCAGCTGAACGATCGCATGCTGAACGAGAAGGAGCTGCTGGTCAGCCCAGGCTTCTTCTCTGCCCTCAAGAAGCGCTACTCCCGGCTCGGTCATATTACGATCCAGCTCCGGCGCGGCCGTCATCGCAATGAGCTGACGAGCTTCCGTTACGACGCATTTCTGCATTTCGACGTAACAGCACGGCAGGAAAAGGCGAACGAAGTCGACTGGCTGTCGGATCGCTACAGTCTCGCCGCTCTCGAGCGGATGCTGCGCGAGGAGCAGCCCGACAATCTGCGCCTCCTGCACGTTCTCAACTCTCGCGTTGCTGAAGATGTCCTGGCCTGCCGGATTCTTGACTCTGCCAATTCGCAAACCGTGGCGGATCTCCGCGACAAGGTACGCGCGGAGTTATCCGGAGACGCCATCGATCCGGAAGACCTGTGGCGACTGGGCGAGAAGGCCGGCTATGAAACGGAAGTGAGCTGGTCGGCGGAACCTGGAAAAGAGGCCTATTGCGACGTGGTGTTCCGGCGCAGGCCTATCTGCTATGACCCATTGCAGCAGACGTCGATCTCCGATCCGGCCAGTCCGGCTTCATTCGCCGCGTATGCGAGCAATCCGCTGAAGAACAAGCTCATCGGCATGGCAGTCGCGGAGGCAAAAGCTGCTCTGGAGGCGCAGCTGCCTGACTACATGGTGCCTGCAGTCTACGTGCCGCTGGACGCGATTCCGCTGACGCCGAACGGCAAGCTGGACCGCAAGGCGCTGCCGGCTCCCTCCGGAGACCGCGATGCGTATGCGACCTCCGCTTATCAGCCGCCGCAGGGTGAGATCGAAGAGACACTGGCCCGCATCTGGGCCGAAGTCCTCAAGCTCGACAAGATCGGAAGACTCGACGACTTCTTCGCTCTCGGCGGGCATTCGTTATTAGCGGTGCGCGTGGTCACAAGGCTGCAGCAGGCGCTGGGTGTCGAAGTGGCGATCCGCGACATGTTTGCGCATCCGGTGCTCTCGGATCTGGCGCGTGCCCTGGAAGCAGGCGCGCAATCCGAATTGCCCGCGATTGTGCCTGCCAAGCGCAGCGGGCATTTGCCGTTGTCGTTCGCCCAGCAGCGGCTGTGGTTTCTGGCCCAGATGGAAGGTGTAAGCGCAGCCTATAACATGCCCATCGGATTGCGGCTGAAGGGCAATCTGAATCGCGCGGCTCTGCGGCGTGCGCTGGACCGGATCGTATTTCGGCATGAAGCACTGCGGACCACCTTCGCGTTCATCGACGAGCAGCCGGTGCAGAAAATTGCCGCGGCGGCCGACAGGCATTTTCCTCTGATCGAGCACGATCTGCATGAGCTTGAGAATGCGCAGCAAGAGCTGGAGAAACTGGTAAATCAGGAAGCCGATACCGCATTCGATCTCGAAGGCGGTCCGTTAATTCGCGGCCGATTGATCCGATTGGGTGAAGACGAGCACGCGCTGCTGATTACGATGCACCACATCGTTTCCGACGGCTGGTCGATGGGCATCTTCTGGAACGAACTGAGCGCACTCTATGACGCTTTTCGCAACGGCGAGGCAGATCCTCTGCCGGCGGTGGAGGTTCAGTACGCTGACTATGCAGTGTGGCAGCGGCAGTGCGTCGAGGGGAAGATTCTTCAACAGCAGGCAGCCTACTGGAAGAGCGCGCTCGCAGGAGCTCCGGCGTTGCTCGAGCTGCCCGCCGACCATCCTCGTCCGGCACAGCAGGATTTCGCCGGCAGCACTTTGCCAATGGAACTCGATGAACAGTTGACGGATGGCCTGAAGGAGTTGAGCCGCCGTCACGGGACAACCTTGTTTATGACTCTTCTGGCAGGCTGGGCTACGTTGCTGGCGAGGCTCTCAGGCCAGCAGGACGTGGTCATAGGCACAGCAACAGCAAATCGAAGCCGGATGGAGATCGAGAATCTGATCGGCTTCTTCGTCAATATGCTGACGCTGAGGATGGACTTATCCGCTTCACCAACCGTCAGTGAACTACTTCAGCAGGCCAAGTCGCAGGCTCTCGCCGCGCAGCATCATCAGGACATCCCGTTTGAGCAAGTAGTCGAACTCCTCCAGCCCGCGCGCAGTCTCGCACACAGTCCACTGTTCCAGGTCGTATTCGCCTGGCAAAGTTTCTCTCTAGGAGCGCTGGAGTTGCCGGGCCTGAAACTTGGATTGTTACAGGAAGTGCCTCACAGCACCGCAAAATTCGACCTCTCGTTCTCCTTAAATGAGACCAATGGCCGTATCGTTGGCGAAATCGAATATGCGACCTCGCTGTTTGAAGCGGCCACGATCGAGCGTTACCTGGGCTACTTCCGCAACCTGCTGGCAGCCATGGTGGCCGACGATACCCAGACCGTCAACCAGTTGCCGATGCTCAGTGAGGCAGAGCGGCAGCAGTTGCTGTACGACTGGAACGAGACGACGGCGACCTACCCGAGCGACAAATGCGTGCATGAGTTGTTCGAAGCGCAGGTGGCGAAGACGCCGCAGACCA
>DASYYO010000223.1:0-6123 GCA_035933805.1 Acidobacteriaceae bacterium
GATCAACAATGTGCAGAAGACGCTGCCTCAGTTGCACCAGGGTTACAACGGGGTGGAGTTCCAGGCGACGACGCAGTTCGCAAAGGGTTCGCTCTTCGGCGGTGTGACGATCGGGAAGGATTCGGGCACGCCGGATGGGTCGACCACCTCGATGGACTTCAACAATCCCAACAACCTGATCAACTATGCAGGCAATCTGGGCTTCGACGCTCCTTATCAGATCAGGATGGGCGGAATCTACGATCTGTGGCGCGGACTGGAAGTCTCGGGATCGCTGCGCGAGAACTCCGGGTTGCCGCAGTCGCGAACCTATAACGTAACCCGCTCGATCGTACCCGGACTGACGCAGGTGACCCAGGCCGTGCTGGTCGCGCCGCCCGGCGCCTATCGCTATCCGTGGCAGAATCTGCTGGATCTTCGCCTGGCGAAGACCTTCCGCATCGGGGAACATCTGCAAATGCAGCCACTCGTCGACATCTTCAACACTTTCAACTCCGACGCGGTTACAAGCGCCGTGACGACGGTGGGTCCCTCGCTGCTGAGGCCATCCAATATCGTCGATGGGCGTATTGTGAGGCTCGGCGGCCAGGTTACGTTCTAACAACGAAGATGCGCCAATGGAGATCGAGGAAGCATGAAGGCCGTCTCTGTATGACCAGAAAGATCCACCGCGCGATTGCCTGCGCCGCAATCGTCATACTCGCCGCAGCCGCGCAGCCACAGGAACGCGGCATGGTTCAGTGGCCATTCTATGGCGGAGATCAGGGAGGCATGAAGTACTCCAGGTTGACCGACATCAATCCCGGGAATGTTTCTCGCCTGGGGATTGCGTGGACCTGGAAGACCGGGGAAGCTCCGCTCGAAAAGTATGGGACTCGTCCAGGGATGTTTGAAGTTACGCCCCTGATGATCGATGACGTCCTTTATCTGAGTACGCCGTACAACAAGGTCGTCGCGCTCAAAGCTGGGACCGGAGAGATTCTCTGGAGCTACGACCCGAAGGCCTACGAGATGGGCCAGCCAGCAAACGGGACTGGATACGTTCATCGGGGTGTGGCAGCATGGCGCGATGGAGGGAAGCTGCGCATCTTCATGAACAGCCGTTACCGGCTCATCTGCCTGGATGCCGTGACCGGCAGGCCCGTTGACTCCTTCGGGGAACAAGGCGTCGTCGATCTCAGCCAGGGTTTGGTCTGGCCGATCAACAAGCTGCACTACACCGAGACCTCGCCTCCCGTGGTCTACGGAGACGTTGTGATCGTCGGCAACGGTGTCGGGGATCGCCTGGTTTACCGGAACGATCCACCGGGTGACGTTCGCGGCTTCGATGCTCATACGGGCAAACAGCTTTGGAGCTTCCACACTATCCCCCAGGCTGGAGAGTTCGGCAACGATACATGGGGTAAGGACGCCTGGAGGTTCACCGGACATACGAATGTCTGGGCACCCATGACCCTGGATGAACAACGCGGGCTGGTATATCTGCCGGTGAGCACGCCGAGCAACGACTTCTATGGAGGAAGCCGCCCGGGAAACAATCTCTACGGCGAAACCCTGGTCTGCCTCGATGCGGCTACGGGAAAGCAGAAGTGGCATTTCCAGATCGTGCATCACGGACTCTGGGACTATGACCTTGCCGCGCCTCCCACGCTGACGACCATTACGGTTCATGGACGGAAGATCGACGCGGTCGCACAGGAGACCAAAGAGGGGTTTGTCTTTGTCTTCGATCGTGTGACAGGCAAGCCCGTTTGGCCGATTGAAGAACGCCCGGTGCTGGCGAGCGACATCGAGAGCGAGCATGCATCGCCGACGCAACCCTTCCCGACTAAACCCCCGGCGATCAGCCGTCAGGGCATCACGCTGGACGACGCGTTCGACGCGACTCCTGAACTCAAGGCCGAGGCGCAGGCACAGATGCAGCAGTACAGGATCGGCCCGCTCTTCACGCCGCCTTCTTTTCGCGGCACCCTCATGCTGCCTGGTGTTCTCGGCGGAGCCAATTGGGGCGGCGGCGCATTTGATCCGGAGACAGGCCTTTTGTATGTCAAAACGACCAATCTTGCCCATATTGCACGCGTGAAGCGGCCGGATCGGACGCAGAACAATCCGCGCGCTTCCGAAGTGGATGCTGATTGGAGCGGAGACCTGCAGGGCACCAATGCTACCTTTCACGATGGTCTGCCGTTAACCAAACCGCCTTACGGAGAGCTTGTCGCCGTCGATCTGAACCATGGAACGATTCGCTGGAAGATACCTTTGGGAGATTGGCCGGAGCTTCGCAGCAATCCCGTGCTTCGGGGAGTGACTCTTCCTCCGGTGCTGGGGACTGCCGGTCCGCAGGGACCGGTTGTCACCAAAGGAGGATTGTTGTTCGTAAGCGGAGGAGACGGCGCTCTACACGCGATCAACAAGGTCAATGGCGACGATCTATGGCAGGGAAAGCTTCCCGCGCGCTCGCATGGCACTCCGATTACTTACCGCACACGGGAAGGACGCCAGTTTGTGGTGATTGCTACGGGCGCAGGAGCAGATGCGAGTCTGGTGGCGTTTTCCCTGCGCGCCGGGAGGGCGGCAGTCGAAACTTCGATCGGCAAATAACCGGAGAGAGAAGGGAGACGCTATGCTGAGGCGCTCTTTCATTAAATCGGTCTTCTCCAATCTTGTCTTACTGTTGGTTCCACGCTGGATGCGCGGCCAAGCCCTGAATGCCAGCCCGGGCGCCAGCGCGACGTTGAATGAGATCGCTCAGGTGGTGCTGCCATCCTCGCTTGGCTCAGGGCAGATGCAGCAGGTGGCCGCGAGTTTTCAGCGATGGATCCACGATTATCCCGCCGGCGCAGACGCCGGATACGGGTACGGATTTCCCCATCCGCGCGTCCTCGGTCCGACTCCAGCCGCTCATTATGCCGGGCAACTGAGCCAAATGGACGCGGCAGCGGCAACCAAAGGTGCGGCGTTTGCCATGCTGAGCAATGCAGACAAGAGGGCGGTCGTCGAAGATGTTCTGGCGCAGGCAGGGATAAGTGCTGTTCCGGCGCATCCGACCGGTCAGCATGTGGCTACCGACCTGATGAGCTTTTTCTACAACAGCAGCTCCGGAGAAGATTTCTGCTACAACGCGGCGATCCGGGGCGACTCCTGCCGTGGGCTCTCTAACTCCGGGGAGCGGCCCAAAGCCCTGAGCTGAAGGAGCACTTGAACGATGCCCGTTTACGAAACCGACGTATGCATCATCGGCGCAGGAATCTCCGCCGCAATGCTGGCGCAGAAGCTGTCGGAGCTGAGGCCCAACCTCTCGATCTCCGTAGTGGAAGCCGGCCGCTCGATCTTCGACCTCGAGAATCGATTTAAGTATCGCGATCGAATGCTCAAGTATGGAGAGAATCCCTGGCCGGAGGACTTTATTCCCGACCAGGCGGCCGAAGGCCAGATCTCCAGGACAATGGCCGTGGGCGGTCAGGCCCTTCATTGGGGAGGAACCTGCAACCGCTTCTCCGTCGAGGACCTGCGTTTGAAGTCGATGTACGGACTCTATGTCGACTGGCCTCTTGAGTGGTCGGACTTGGAGAAGCATTACTGCGAAGCCGAGCGCCGGCTCGGCGTATCCGGGGAGCCCAGCCCTTTTCCGGAGGACCGGCAATCGGAGGTCTATCCGATGCCGCCTATGCCACTGACTTACGATCTGGCCGAGTTGAAGAAGTGGGGAGAGAAGAGTGGTATTCCTTTTCAAGGAACGCCCCAATCCAAGAACACCGTTCCGTATGATGGGCGCTCTGTCTGCCTCCGCTGCGGCACATGTGATATCTGCCCGACTGGGGCCAAGTACTCTCCTGATTTCACTTTCAAACGACTGCTCGATCAAAAGAAGATTATTCTTCATGACCGCACTCTCATCCGGAAGCTCATCCTGAACGAAGGCAGCTCCCGGGTGGCCTCCGCGCAGGCAGTGAATCGAGAACGTCCAAACGAGCCGGTGGAGTATCGGGCGAAGGTGTTTGTCCTTGCCGGCGGATACACCTGGAGTCCGCATCTGCTGCTCTTGTCCACCTCGTCGCGTTATCCCAACGGCCTTGCGAATCGAACTGGGCAGGTGGGAAAGTACTCGACTGGCCACGCCTTCATTTCTGCCCTGATCGAGATCGATCGCGAGATTTTTCCCAACATGAACACGCAGTATGGGCTCATTTCGCGCCAGTTCTTTCGATGCGATCCGGCATCCCCGTATGTCCGTCACGATCTGCGAATCTGGTCGAACTCGGGCAAGCCGGTGCGCCTGAAAGACGGAAGCGGCCGCGTGCTCCTCGGTGACGAAGCTCTCCTCGACTGGCGAGCACAAAACAAGAGGGGCGTAGCTCGCGTGCGGGCGTACTACGACATCCATCCGGATGAGAGCAGCAGCCTCACTCTCGATCCCTCGCATCGCAACCAATGGGGAGATCCGCTGCCGAAGATCGTGCACAAGTTCGATACGGCCACCCAAGAGAGGCTGCCGCAGACAAAGCAGCATATACGAGATGTCTTCGCGCGCCTGGCAAACGGAGACGGAGGTTCGATCGTTCGAGTCTCGGAGGGGGAATATCTCGATCACCCTGCGGGCGGCTGCCGCATGGGAAAAGATCCTGCGGCCAGCGTCTGCGACTCCTTTGGACGCACCCACGATCATGAAAACCTGTTTGTCGTCGGAGCGCCCACCCTGCCGAGCGCCGGATGCACCAACGGAACCCTGACGTTTGTCGCTCTTACTTTGCGTTCCGCAAGCGAGATTGCCAGCTCTTTTCCGCAGGGTGCGGGAGCTGTCTCGGCCTGACCGCCCTCCGGCGCAGTCGAGAGTCTTCGCACAGCATGACGGCGAGGGTGGCCTAACCTGATTTTCGAATTCCTGCCGCCGAGGACCTGGATCTGAGATGCGTAGAATTGGGATTTCTGCCGCGGTCCTGGTGATCGTCTTCCTCTTCGCATCCGCCCTACGCGCCCAAACCTCCACAGGCGCTCTGCGCGGAATCGTACAGGATGAGACCGGCGCCCGGGTGGCCGGCGCCCGCATCGATCTTACGTTGGCCGGCGTACCCTTGATGCACAGCATTAAGTCCGATAAACACGGCGAATTTCGTATCGATGACCTCAGACCCGGAGCTTATCGAGTGGCCGTTACCGCGGAAGGCTTTAGCGTAGCCGTTGCCGATGTGCTGGTGGCGATCAGCAGCATTCGAGACATCTCCGTGACCATGAAGCCTTCCTCCGTCCGGCAGGCGGTGGGCGTCCAGGGAACCGGATCCTCAATCGCGACGCAGCCGATCGATCATGCCAGCAATGTTCATCAGAGCATTATCACCAGCCACGAGTTGGAGACGCTTCCCCTGGCCGCGCGCAGCTTCGCGAATGTTGCCTATCTGGCGCCCGGAACCGAGCCAGTTGAGCCATCCGATCCAACCAAGGCCCGCATTACGGCGGTCTCCACAGGAGGAAGCTCCGGCTTGAACAATGAATTGTCTGTCGACGGGGGAGACGATTCCGACGACTATATCGGCGGTTTCCTGCAAAATATCTCTCCGGAGGCGATCCAGGAGTTCTCCGTGCGCACCTCGCAGGAAGATGCCGATACGGGAGGAACCACCGCGGGCTCCGTCGCGATTACGACCAGGTCTGGCACCGATGTCTGGCACGGGAGCGCCGCCGGCTATGAACGAGCGGCTGCGCTGAATGCGCGCTATCCGATCGACAATCCGGCCCCTAACCCCAAGCAGCCGTTTTCCCGGCAGAATTACGTCGCCACCCTAGGAGGACCGGTCAGCAAGCTAAAGGTCTGGTTCTTTTCCACTTTTGAGTATGTGCGTGAAGACGCCAGTATCTCCTACAGTCCGGCAAACCTCACAGAGTTCGATGCACTTGCTTCGCTGGCTTCTCAGGGGCTGATACCTGGCGTAAGTTCCATCGCCGTGCCCTCCAATGTCCAAATTCCTTTCCGCGATCAGCTTGGTTCTCTTCGCCTGGACTGGGAACAATCTCCCGCCTCTTCCTGGTACCTGCGCGGTTCCGTCGATAGCTACACCACGCATAACGATCTGGTGGAGCAGGGGACCTTGCCCTGCACCGGCCTGCTGACTCATAACAACTACCTGA
>DASYYO010000230.1:0-7698 GCA_035933805.1 Acidobacteriaceae bacterium
TACGCAACCTGACGAAGTTCCTTCTCGACATGATTGGACGTCGCACGATGGCTAGGCCCGCATATTGGCCTGATGCCGTTCCGGTGAGGCGGCTCCGAACGAGATCTCATGAACGTTGGTGATGCTCAGAGCGTGCAGCCGCTCTTGCAAAACGGAATAAAGAGTCCGATCAATAGGGATGGGGAGTGTCCCTAGGGCTTTTCCTTCAGCCAGAGAACGGAGAATTGGCCCTGCGTTGCCCCAGGGAATTCCTCCACATGAGCCGGCTATTGATTTTGCGGAGCGAGGCGGAGTCCTTCGTGATTCAGCTCTTTTCCCAGGATGATGGCGTGAGGGTAGATTCCATCCCCGCTCCCCCCGAGCGGCTCGTGCGGTTGATTTGAGGGAGTGCCTGGAGGGCCTTTCCCAGACTCAGCGGGAGAATGTGTCACTTGGTCCTCTGCGGCTCGCCCTCCATGGTGCGGGAGATTTTGCGGAAGTGCCGCGGATTAGTCCATCTGCCCTGCTCCACCGTGCCGGAATGGTGCGGACACGTCATGCTCGCGATGGCGCGCTGGAGGTGGGGAATTGCCCGGCTGAAACCACGGGCGAACAGTGCGCTACGGGCGGCACTACACGTTTTCAGTGCTTCGAGGGATTGGGTGGGCTCGCTCGGATTCCCTGCGAAGAAGCGAGGCGTTGCCACCGTCGTAGACTCCGCGGCACCCGCGGGGTATCATCGGGATGAAGTGAACCACGATGCCTAAGAAGACCCGTCTGGCGGCGAAACAAAAACGTGTGGTGGCGTCCGCAGCCCGTGTGCAGCTCAACGCTGACGAACCCCAGGAAGACACCTTTCCGATCGTCGGCATCGGCGCGTCAGCCGGCGGCTATGAGGCGTTCGTCCAACTGCTGAAGGCGTTGCCCACGGATACCGGCATGGCGTTCATCTTCATCATGCACCTGGAGCCCGAGCACAAGAGCATGCTGGCCAAACTGCTGTCCAACGTAACGCGCATGCCCGTGGCCGAGGCGAGCAACGGCCTGGCGGTAAAGCCGAACCACGTCTACGTGATCACACCCAAAACCGACCTGGGCATCCAGAACGGAGTACTCCGCATCGTGCCGCGGAGCGCGACCGGGGGCCGCTACTTGCCGGTGGACAATTTTCTCACCTCGCTGGCCCAAGACAGGCCCAGCAGTTCAATCGGAGTCATCCTCTCCGGCACCGCCTCCGATGGCACGCTGGGACTGAAGGCCATCAAAGCCGCCGGCGGCATCACCTTCGCGCAGAACGAGGGGACCTCTAAGTACCACGGCATGCCGGGCAGCGCCATAGCCTCCGGAAGCGTGGATTTCGTGCTCCCCCCGGAGGCTATCGGCAAAGAACTCGAACGGTTGGCGCGCCACCCCTATCTCGGTGTGCCGCAGACCGCCAAGCTCCCCGAGCTGCCAGCCGTGGGCGAAACCGATTTCGGCAAGGTCCTGCATCTGCTGCACTCGGCCACGGGTGTGGAGTTCACAGGCTACAAGCCGGGCACCATCCGCCGGCGCGTAGCGCGCCGCATGGTGCTCCAGAAAATGGAAGACATGGGGACGTACGCCCGGTTTCTCCGATCCAACCGCGGCGAGATCGACGCGCTGTTCCAGGATATTCTCATCCACGTGACGAGCTTTTTCCGCGAGCCGGAGGCCTTCAAGATTCTGCAGGCGCGCGTGTTTCCGAAAATCGTGGCGGGCAAGAAGCGGGGCGAGGCAGTGCGCGTCTGGGTCCCCGGCTGTTCCACCGGAGAAGAGGTGTACTCGTTGACCATCGCCCTGTTCGAGTTTCTGGGAGAGAGGGCTTCCTCCACATCGATCCAGGTATTTGGCACCGACATCAGCGAGGTCTCCATTGACAAGGCGCGCGCCGGCATCTACAGCAAGAACAGCTTGCGCGACGTTTCCTCCGCCCGAATGCGCCGCTTTTTCACCGCGACCGAGGGCGGCTACCGGGTCAATAAAGCGCTGCGCGAGTCGTGCATCTTCGCCCGCCAGGACCTCACCAAAGACCCGCCGTTTTCCCGCATCGACCTCATCAGTTGCCGAAACGTGCTCATTTATCTGGGGGCATCGCTGCAAAAGCGGATCATCGCCAGCTTCCACTACGCGCTCCACGACAGCGGCTTCCTGCTGCTCGGCAAGTCGGAGACCCTGACGGCCTATCTAGATTTGTTCGCGCTCGCCGACCGCAAGGCGCCGCTCTACATCAAGAAGTTGAGCCGTGGGAAGCCCGCCCCTGAGTTCGTTCCCGCCCCCTTCGAAAAGACGGCGCTGCCCGTGCCCATGCCCGAGGAGCCGGCGTTCGACGCCCTCAGGGAAGCGGACCGGCTGGTATGGCAGCGGTATGCGCATGCGGGTCTGGTGCTGAACGACGATTTGGACATTCTCCATTTCCGCGGTGAGACCAGCCCCTACCTGGCGCCGGTTTCCGGCAAGGCGAGCCTCCACGTGCTGCGCATGGTGAAGGAAGAGCTGCGGATGGAACTGCGGGCGGCCATTCAAAAAGCACGCCGGACCAACGCACCGGTTCGCAGCACCGGTCTCCATGTAAAGCACAACGGCCACAAACGCGAGATCCATCTGGAAGTGGAGCCGTTGAACCGGGGGGGTGGCAAGGAGCGGTATTTCCTGGTGCTGTTCGAAGACGCGGGAACAGCGGTGCCGTTGGCACAGGAGGAGAAACGCGCGATCCAGACCCAGCGGTACTCCGGGGAGCGCGAAGTCGAGCAGTTGCGGCGCGAGCTGGAGGCTTCACGCGAGTACGTGCAAAGCGTGGTGGAGCAGCAGGAGGCCGGCAACGAGGAGCTGAAGTCCGCCAACGAGGAGATTCTCTCCAGCAACGAGGAGCTGCAATCCACCAACGAAGAACTGGAGACGGCCAAGGAAGAGCTGCAATCCACCAACGAAGAGCTGGTGACGCTCAACGAGACCTTGCAGAACCGCAACACGGAGTTGGCGCAGCTTACCGACGACCTCGCCAACGTGCTGGACGGGTCCAACATTCCCATCCTGATCGTGGGCAACGACGGGCGCATCCGCCGCTTGACCCCCTCCGCCGAGAGCCTGCTGAACCTGCTGCCGGGTGACGTAGGCCGCCCCATCGGCAACATTCGTCCCAACGTGGACATCCCCGACCTGGACGCCGTCATCGCGGAGGTCAGCCGAACCTTCGCCGAAGTACAGCGGGACGTTCGGGACAAAGAGGGCCGCTGGTATTCGCTGCGCATCCGGCCCTACCGGACCGCGGACAACAAGATCGCCGGCGTTCTGATGGCCTTACTCGACATTAACGGGTTGAAGTGCGCCAACGAAGCGCTCAGCGAGAGCGAGGCCACCGTGCGCGCCCTTCTGGAAAACCTGGGGCACGGCATTCTGGTCGTCGATAAAACAGGCAAGATCGTGATAGTGAACGCCGGCGCCGAGGCCATCTTCGGTTACCGCCGCGCGGATCTACTGGGACAGAGCATCGACCTGCTGCTGCCGGAGCGGCTCCGCGACGTCCATGCGCAACACCGTACCGGCTACTTGAGGGCTCCGAAAGTTCGGCCGATGGGAAACAACGTGGAACCCGTGGGACGCCGCAAAAACGGCAAGGAGTTCCCCGTGGAGGTAACGCTGAGCTACATTGAGACCGCCAATACGCTGCTGGCAGTGGCCACGGTTGTCGATTTGTCCGAGCAACGCAGGACAGCCGCCGCGCTGGACGAAAAGGAGAGCGCCTTGCAATTCAGCCAAGGACAAGTGGAGTCGCTCACGGCCACTTTGCTGTCGGCCCAGGAGGAAGAACGAGAGCGACTGGCGCGGGAGCTGCACGACGACTTGAACCAGCGGCTGGCGGCCCTGGCCGTGAAGGCGGGAGTTCTGCAAAAGCAGCTTCCAACCGGCAGCGGCGACGCGCGCGATCAGATGCGCGGGTTCCGGCAGATGATCGACGAGATGACCGAAGACGTGCGCCGAATGGCCCATCAGTTGCACCCCTCGATCCTGGACCACTTCGGGCTGGCGAAGGCGCTCGATTCTCTCTGCGAAGAGTTCCGGAAATTGAAGGGCTTCAGCATCGGTTTTCGCCAGCGCAACCTCCCGGCCGACATTCCACGCGAGATCGGGCTCAGTCTGTACCGCGTGAGCCAGGAGTTGCTGTCCAATGTCGCCCAGCACTCCGGGGCGAAAACGGTGTCGGTGACGCTGGCCGGCGCGGCCGGCGGCCTCCACCTGGTGGTCAGTGACGACGGCGCGGGATTCGATGCCGCCGCCGTGTCGCAGAAGCCCGGACTCGGCTTGACCAGCATGCGGGAGCGCCTGCGGGTCGCGGGCGGAACGCTGTCCATCAAATCTAAGCCGGGAGAAGGGACCCGGATCGAAGCGCGCATCCCGCTCCCCGCGAAATCCGTATGACGAAACCGCGCGTGGGGATGGACGATCACACCGTGGTGATGGAAGGGGGTGAAGTCCCTGCTCGCCAGCGCCCGTTTCGCTCATGCCCTTCTGGAATCGCTCGAAGCAGCGGCGGCTTCACGGTCAACAGTTCGTCCCGGCTCCGTTCGCGCGCTCAGTATCCCGGACCAGCATGCCCTACTGTCTGACCAAGATAAGAAGCGACACGCCACAGGGATTGCGCTGCTATAGAGAAATCAATTCCGGTTCAGTTCTCTGGTCAACACCCCTGCTACGCACTCCACGCACCTCACGCCATCGGGCCGGAGATCGTGAGGTTCCCAGAAGAAGAGGTGGGCGGCGTTCTTCACCCAGGTTTCCGCCCGGTACCTCCTACGCTCCGGCCATAGACGAGGACGACAGCAAATGCATCCCACCGGGTCAAATCCAGTCCGACGAATCGGCGGAGGAACCCCCTGGACAGTCCCGATATGCAGCCCTACGTGCGACTTATAATGGCGGAGCTGGAGTGGCGACGCGCTAAGCAGCACGCTGCATTTTGGTGCTGTAGACCGCCTCCGACACGAGGAGGTCGAATCGCCTCTGGCAAAGATTCGGAGCCTGTGTGGAAAGCCAATAATAGTGGCGGAGGCGATGCTCCAGGCTTTCATCGCTGGGCGCGGCCCTCACCGGAACCCACGGGTCGGAGCCGGCCATGGCGCGATTGTCCCGCAAGCCAACGATCATCACAATGAGTCGGCCGGGATCGAGTGTTCAATATTGGCCAGCATCCTTGGCAGAAGGCTATTACAATTAAGGGCCTGTCGGATCTCCGGTGTCCTACTGGGTAAGTGCTGATGTGTTTCTGAGTGAAGCAATCGGCCATGCTCCACGATGTCTGGAGACACATAGATTTGTACGCGACGTTCACCGCTACTCGTATGAGTTTTCTACCCGGGAGCAGGTTGAGCAAGCCCTTGAAGACGCGAGGGAACTCGGTTATTTCAATGTCGGATGGTGCTCTTGCCCGATATGCCGCCGCGCATCGAATCGGTCAAGCATTATCCGTCCTGGCTAATGGCTGCGTTCCGACGCAGCCGTTTCTGACGCGCCCGCGCATTTGCAGCATGAGTCGATTCTCGGCACCTCTCTTGTCGGCATAACGGGCAGTAGATTGGGCCGCGAACCTGGGTGCTTGCCTGAACCGGGACACCGCATCGGAAACGCGACTTGGTGATCGCGCGATAGTCTCTCCAAGTGCAGATCATGATCAGCTCCTCCCATTTCTCACGGTCCTTAACAGGCACCCGATTCGATGGTGGAGCGAACGGATCCACTTTGGATCAGCGACGCGTGTGCGGCCCAGGAACGCTCCAGCCGCTCAATGGCCTCAATGGCGGCTTGGACCTGTTCGCGGCGAATCTGTAACTCGTGGAGCTGCTTTAAATGCTGCTTCCGTGTTGAAGAACGCATCGTGGAATCTCCCTTCAGTCACACCGAAGATCTGGATTTATTTAGGATTACTCTGAATCACAAGACCCGCTTATGCGGGTAGTCCCGGTTCTCCGGAGTGGCTGCTGGCCACTTGAACGCTTGACCGGGAGTCGAAGCCGATCTGCTCCCGCATAATTTCGACGGTCCGCATCCCGTTGTGGGGAGGACGGGAGAACCTCGAACTCGCGACAATCGAATGCACTAACCGAAGGTATCGCCATACTGGTTCGACACGGCATGCCCGCGACTCGCGTGATGCGCTGCTGAAATACCTGCTATCGGCTGATAGGGCCTGTGCCTTTACTGGCGAAAGGCCCGTGGCGATCTGATCGCGGTACCGCGGGCCCAGCAAGCACTGTTTACCGAAAAACTCGCCCGGCCCTACGTAATCGACGATGGTCTTGTGTCCGCGCGCCAACTGCACCTGGCCCGAACGCAGCAGGTATATGCGGCTTGGAGTGTGCTGGAGATCAAATAATTTCGTCTGGGCTGGGAAAGCGTGGGAAATGGTCACGCTAGGCGGCTTCTTGCGATTTGGGGAGAGGGAGCTTGGCATACTGCCTCACCTCCCCGCGCAAAAGATAAGGGAGAATCACACTTCCGTGTCTGCTTTTATTATAGTCTCCTGGTGAGACCGTATTCGGTCCCGCTGCCGGCGCGGCAACTGCAAGGGCCGTCGACCCTATTGTGGAATCGGCAGTGTTGTCTGCTCCGACGTACGAGCAGATCGCTCGCCTTGCATATCAGTATTGGCAAGAACGCGGGTGCCCGGACGGCTCGCCGGAAGAGGACTGGCTGCGGGCTGAGACGGCGCTGCAGATGCAAGCGACCCGAACATAGATTTGTCCAAGGCTCAGGAGTGAAATCTTGCGTTCAGTCTTCCTCGGTGCATGGTACGAGCGAGAAATGCGGCCAGCGTCCGGCTGTCTTGCACATGCCTGAGAAACGATCCGGCTGGTATTGCGCGTCCTGCTGTCCCGGGTGCTCGCCCTCGACCTGTCCTCCGGAGGGCTGATCCGTTTTCACCTTGTCCGTAAACGAGCGCATCTGCGGTTCTTTGCGCATCAAAGGCATCGGATGTTGCAGCCGCGATTGACCCGCCGTATCGCGGCATTAAAGGTTCCATGGAAACTGGCCGTTGACCACTGTCCGGCAAAAACTGAATGCACGACTGCAGAAACGGTTTTTCCAACAAAGACGAATTCCACGCTCGGTTCGTGGCTGAGAGTCGGATCACTGTGCCAAGATCTCTCGAATTCGGCCTTGTCGACTGGACTGCTGAGTTCAGCCATGAATCTCTGCATTGAAAAACCTCCTCTGACGCAACGCGATTCGAAGGTTCGCCTCGGGCCCGTTCATTTTGCCGGCCTGGCGTGATCGAGACATAACGCGACCAGATCCGAGATTTTGGCCTCCCCGGCACACATCACCGTATCGGCGCCGCCCCAATAGACCTTTACCGTTCCATCCGACTCCGCAACCGCCCCGCAGGTGAAAACGACGTTGTGGACATACCCCGTGATCTCCCAGGGATCTTCCGGCTGCAAAATCCACGAGTCGCCCACGCCGATAATCCTCGCCGGGTCCAGAAGATCATGAAGAGCGACGCCCAAGCGGTACACCGATCCGTCCATAGTTCGGAAGACGCCGTGGTAGATAGAAAGCCAGCCCTGTTCCGTTTTTATCGGCGGAGCGCCCGGACCGATCTTCATTTCGTCCCAATGATACGGTACGGGTCTCATGATCAGCTGCGACTCGCCCCAAAAGCGCAGATCCGGAGAATACGAAATCCAGATGGACCACGGGGCG
>DASYYO010000238.1:0-3096 GCA_035933805.1 Acidobacteriaceae bacterium
ATGAAGGACGGGCAGAGAGGGACTCGTATCCTGCGGCGCCGCCGAGGCCGTCGGGGGACCGTTCGCCGCCTCGCCTACGGCCACCAGAACCGGCCCGGATGTCTCCAGGATCGGCGCCCAGAAGAGATCCTCCGCATTGCGGGGCCGCGGCCAGAAATAGGCCAGGATGCAAAATGCTGCGACGGCGGCGAAGGATGCGGAAAGATACGGGCGAAGCCCGGCGCGCGGCTTTCGAACGGGCAGCGTTGCGCCTGCGATCTCCGGAGCTGCGGCTTCAAAGCCGGCGTCCGCATCGCGCGCGCGCATCGGCACGTTGGCGGCCCCCGGCGCTATCTCCAGTTCGGCGGGTTCGCTGGCAGTCTGCGCAGGAAGCGTGAATCGCGGGATGTAGGAGCCGGGAACCAGCGCGATCCGCAGCTCGGAGCGGTGTCTCTCATCCCCATAATAGATAGCGAGCCGCTTCCTCAGCTCGATCGCCGCGGTGCGCACTACGTGATCCAGGTTGGTGTCGTAGGAAGGCTCGCGGCCGAAGACCCCAATGCCGATCGACCGCTCTTTGATCTGGTCGGCCGCCCCGTTTAAGGTCTGATCGACAACGTACCTCAGGAACTCCACGGACCTTTTGCTGGATCGGAAAACGTGATCTTGAACCAGCAATTCGAGCTGCTCGCGAATTCTCTCCGCGCTCAACTCGCTTGTTGGATCGTCAACCAGTTCCATCTTAGGCATGGCCGTTCCATTGGACCGATTCTAGCACTCCGCTCCGATGGCGTGCGGAGCCCGCCCGGCGCCAGCTTTTCCGGATGCAGGTGAAATAGAATGGGTGGTCCAACCATTGAAAGGCGCACCGGGCGTCCCGCCCGAGACTGTTGCATCGATGGCAGAATAGTGATGGCGGTCACCGCGAGGCGCACCCTGAAGTTTGCAGACTGGTGCACAGGCCTCGCGACCTGAGACTTCAGGCTTTCAGACCGGCGCGTCAGAAGCCGCAGTATGCCGAGTGCGGAGGCAGGTTCGAAAGCTAATGACCGGCGATCCCTCCATGGAGAATGCGGCCCCGGCGAGCAAAGGCCTCAGCAGTCAGGAAGCGAAGGCAAGGCTCGCGCAGTTCGGCCCGAACGCGCTGCCGGCCCCCAAATCGCATCCTTTTCTCCATTTTCTGAGCAAGCTCTGGGCGCCCGTGCCCTGGATGCTCGAAGCCACCATCGTGATGGAGCTGCTCCTGGGCAAGCGCCTGGAGGCTCTCGTGATCACCGCGCTGCTCATTCTGAACGCCTCGCTCAGCCTCGTTCAGGAGCGCAAAGCGGAGAGCGCGCTGGCGCTGCTGCGCAAGCATTTGCCGGTCAAGGCGCGCGCCCTGCGAGACTCGCAGTGGCAGATGATCGACGCCGAAGAGATCGTCTCCGGCGACGCAATCTACCTGCGCATGGGGGACATCGTCCCCGCCGACACCCGCATCCTCGAAGGTCAGCTCTCGGTCGATCAGTCCACGCTCACCGGCGAGTCGCTCCCCGTCGAGGTCGAGCGCGGAGGGCTGGCCTATGCCGGAGCGATCGTCAAACGCGGAGAGGCCACCGGCGAAGTCACTGCCACGGGAGAACACACCTATTTCGGCAAAACCGCCGACCTGGTCAAAACGGCGAAGACCGCGAGCCATCTGCAGGTCATCATCTTCAGGATCGTCAAATACCTGGTCGCCCTGGATGCGCTCCTGGTGGCCGCCCTCCTGATCTTCGCCTTTGTCTCGGGCCTTCCGCTGAGGGATATGCTGCCCTTTGCGCTCATCCTGCTGGTCGCCTCGGTTCCCGTGGCGCTCCCGGCAACCTTCACCCTGGCGACCGCCCTGGGCTCGATCGAGCTGACAAAGAACGGTGTTCTGGTCACGCGCCTCTCCGCCATCGAAGAGGCCGCCGCCATGGAAATTCTCCTCAGTGATAAGACCGGGACGATTACGGAGAACCGCCTCGCCGTCATCGAAACCGTCGCCTATCCGCCATTTGAGGAAAAGAGCCTGCTTCGCCTCGCCTCCCTGGCGAGCGACCGCGCCAGTCAAGACCCCATCGATCTCGCAATTCTCCGCGCTGCCGAGGAGCGCGCCGTCGATCTCTCCTCCGCCCGGCGCACAGGCTTTGTGCCCTTTGATACCGCGACCAAAGTCTCAACGGCTTCCTTCATCGAGCACGGCGAGCAGGCACAGGCGACCAAAGGCTTTCCGCTCTCCGTTGCCATGCGGACCGCCAACCATCCGCAATGGAGCGCCGACGCGGACCGTCTCGCCGGACAGGGCTACCGGGTGATCGCGGTTGCGCAAGGCTCAGATGGCCGCACCGATCTGGCCGGACTCATCGCCCTCGAAGACCCGCCGCGCGCAGACTCGAAGATCCTGATCGAAAGCCTGCATGCCTTGGGTATCCGCGTGATGATGGTGACCGGAGACGCTCCCGCCACCGCCGCCGTGATCGCGGGCAAGACCGGCATCGGATCGCGTGTATGCGATGCGCGGCAGTTGAATTCCCTCGCGCCGCAAGCTCTTCTTCAATACGACGTATTTGCCGGCGTCTACCCGGAGGATAAGGTTAAACTCGTCCGTGCAATTCAGGATGGCGGCCGGGTAACCGGAATGACGGGCGACGGCGTCAATGATGCACCCGCGCTCAAGCAGGCCGAGGTCGGGATCGCCGTGGCCAACGCCACCGACGTAGCCAAGGCAGCCGCCAGCCTGGTGCTGACCAACGCCGGGCTCGGCGACATTGTTGCCGCAGTGAAAACCAGCCGCCAGATCTACCAGCGGATGCTGACCTATACGCTGAACAAGATCATCAAGACCATCGAGATTGCGCTCTTCCTCAGCCTCGGCGTGATGCTGACGCGCACCTTCGTGATTACACCGCTGCTCATTGTGCTCCTGCTCTTTACCAATGACTTTGTCACCATGTCCATCTCTACCGACCGCGTATCCTTCTCCTCGCAGCCGGACCACTGGGACATCCGCAAGCTGATGCTGACGGCCGGCTCACTGGCCGCGATTCTGCTGACGTTTTCGCTTGCCGTCTTCTTCGCCGGCAGAAACCTGCTGCATCTTCCGCTGGGAGAGTT
>DASYYO010000315.1:0-9675 GCA_035933805.1 Acidobacteriaceae bacterium
GACGAATATCTTGGCCGGGTGGACCAGGAGTTCGGGGCGAAGGACCGCTTCTTTGCCCACTATTACTACAACGACTTCAATAACAACGGTGTGTTGAACCCGTCGAACCTTCTCACCTACAGCGATATGTCCAACATTCGCTTCCAGAGCGCTCTGCTCTCGGAGACCCACATCTTCACCAACAACCTGCTGAACAATCTGGTGGTCAACTATTCGCGCGAGATTTCGATCCGCGGCCCCTTGGCCAATGCGCCGGACGCGGCGTCGTTTGGAGTGAACATCTATCAGCCGGCCCAGAAATCCATTCAGGGGATCTCGGCGTCCGGATTTTTTCAGGTAGGAGACAATCCGCAGGCCACCTTCCAGCGCAACAACTACACTCTGGCCGACGATCTGCACTGGATCAAGGGGCGCCATAGCATGGGATTCGGCGTCCATGCGGAGTTGAGCAAGTTCGACATCAACAGTCTGTTCCAGCTGCCGGGAACGTTCACCTTCAACTCGAATACGACCAACTACGCGCTGGCCAGCTTCCTGCTCGGATATCTCTACCAGTTCAATCAAGGGTCGGGGCAGTATCTGAATGTTCGCAATCACTTTCTCGGCTTTTACGGGCAGGACAACTGGCAGATCACCAGGCGTTTCAGCCTGAACTATGGTCTGCGGTATGAGCCGTACTTCCCATGGCAGGAGCTCAGGCACCGCATCTCGCAGTTCAATCCGGCGGCCTACAACGCCGGCAGGCGGTCGACCGTCTACCGCAACGCGCCTCCGGGCCTGCTGTTCCCCGGCGACACCGGCGTTCCCGAGCAGGGTGTCCGCAACTCGTATACGGACATTATGCCGAGAGTGGGCTTTGCCTGGGACGTATTCGGCACCGGAAAGACCAGCTTGCGCGGCGGCGGCGGCGTCTTCTATGACACCCGCACTCCGGGAAGCATGCTCGGCCAGGGGGCAAGCGCGACACCGTTCAGCGTCTCGGTTACGCTGACCCAGCCGATCGGGACCTTCAGCAATCCCTATGCCGGCATAACGAATCCCTTTCCAGCACCGACCGTCCCCGCGGCGAACACCGTCTTCCCGACGCCGGTTACGGCATATACCTTCGACCCCTCCGGGAACTACAAGGTAGCGGTCACCTATGACTGGAACCTGACGGGAGAGCAGCAGATCACCAACAATCTCCTGGCGCGGATCGCGTATGTCGGCTCGCACGCCAGCCACATCTTCACGGCGCTCGATCTGAACCCTGCCATCTACACGCCCGGGAGCACATTGAGCACCAACCAGCGGCGCTACTATCAACCGTATTCGAGCATCGTTGAGACGAATATGGGCGGCAACATCGGATACAACTCCCTGCAGGCGACATTGCAGCAGAGGATGGCCAATGGGTTGACGCTGATGGCGAACTACACCTTCGCGAAGGCTCTCGATGACCTGCCGTACGGCGGCACGGGAGGCTATGGAAACTCCGGCCCTGGACCGGGAGGCTCGTATGTCTATCCGGTGACCTTTGCCAACTACAAGGCGCTCGATCGCGGGCCGGCGGACTTCGATTTCCGGAATACCTTCTCGGCCTCCTATGTGTGGGACCTGCCGCGGCTGGTGAACGGAACCAGGCCTCTCCGGGCAATCTTGAACGACTGGGAGACGACCGGAATCTTCCAGGCACAATCGGGCGGCCCGGTGACGGTAGTGGCGGGCTCAGACCGTTCGCAGACGGGACTGCTGCAGGATCGCGCGCAGACCGTTTCCGGCCAGTATGCGCTAGGGGGCAATGCCTGCCGCGGCCACAACGGACCGTGCGTAAACTGGCTCAATCCAGCCGCTTTTACGCAGCCTGCGATTGGCAGCTTTGGCAATGTGCAGAAGGGCGCCTACCGTGGCCCGGGGTACTTTGACTGGGATGCCGGGCTGCTGCGCAACTTCCACTTCACCGAACAGGCGATGCTGCAATTCCGTGCAGAGTACTTCAATATTCTCAACCGGGCGAACTTCCAGGACCCGGTCAGCAGCGTGAGCTCGGGCGGATTCGGAAGCGTCACAAGCGCGAGCGATCCGCGGATCGCGCAGCTGGCGCTGAAGATGATCTTTTAGCGGAGAACTGTCACACGCCTTGCGGACGGCCGTCCCTGCTCTTTTTCGGGGGACGGCCTTTCCGCGTTTTGGAGGGTCGAGCGCTGGCGGGATCTGGATGGAAGTTCAATCGGGCGAGAAGCCATCTCTGAAGATCGAGATCCAACTCAGCACGACGACAAGAACCGCGCCGGTGACGGCGGTGAAGAATACGATGTCGAGGATATGCGTGATCCAGGCAAACAAAGACGTCATGATCGCTGTCCGGAATCCAGCCTAGTGACCGCCTGGAGGCAGAACAAGCTATACCTTGGTATAGGTAAGGGTCCGTGCGGTCCGGTCATCCCCGCTTTCAACAGCCTTGAACCACCACGACCGGGCGCGCTTTATCATGCGTGCCCCATCCTTGCGCCAGTAAGCGTGGGATACCACAGCGGCCGGCGCCAGGCATTCTCAATGGAGAGGGCCTTCCCTCCGCCGCGGGCCGTCTTGGGATGCCATTCTTCGCGGAAGAGCGCCGCGAAGGATGGGATTCCGGCTTATTTCGGTTCTACACCGGTTCGGAGCAGGCCTCAGGGAAGTTCGCGGACCCAGATGTTGCGGAAGCTGATTGGTTCGCTGTGGTCGCCGTGCGCCTGGAGCTTGATCGGAGCTGACGCGTAGGCTTTGTAAAAGGGCTGGCCGGTGTTCCGCGTTTCGCCCTTCAGCTCGAAGTGGTTCACCACCAGGACGCCATTGAAAAAGACCGTGGCGTAGGCCGGCGTCTTCAATGAGCCGTCGGTGTTGAAGACCGGCGCGGTCCAGACGACGTCGTAGGTCTGCCACTCCCCGGGTTTGCGGCTCGGATTGACCAGGGGAATGGCCTGCTTGTAGATGCTGCCGGCCTGGCCGTTCACGTAGGTGCTGTTCTCATAGGAGTCGAGGACCTGCAGCTCATATCCTGCGTCGCCGGGGCCGGTAGAGGCTAAAAATACGCCGCTGTTGCCGCGGGCTTGTCCTGAGCCGGTGATGTTCTCCGGAATCTTCCACTCGATATGGAGCTGATAATCCCTGAAAGTACGCTTGGTCTCGATATTTCCCTGCGCCTTGGCGACCGTCATGACGCCGCCGTCAACAATCCACTTGGCCGGGGTCTTGTCGCGGTTGGAGACCCACTCGTCGAGGTTTTTGCCGTCGAAGAGCACGATCGCGTCCGAAGGGGGCGCCGTGCAATTGGCGCCTGGAGTGACAACTTTGGGAACGGGCGTCCATACATCCGTGTCCTCAGGCTTGGGCGCCGGCGATTGGGCAAAGAGGGGAGCGGCCACGGCAAGCAGGGCCGCGAAGACGAGGAAGCGTGAAGACGGGATACGCATCATTAGAAGAAAATACACCCGATGGCTTGCCTCTGGCTGACTTGGCCGGAGGCCGCCCGATCTGCGAATCGACGGGCATCTGCGAATCGAAGCGGATGCGATCTCCGGACTTCCCTGTGCGTCTAACCGGTATGACCTTCCGCAAGTTCGCCACCATCCTCTTCGCCGCCGCCCTTGGCTGCGCGCCGAGTCTCCAGGCGCAAACCTCCGCGCCGGCCTCGCACCCAACCAGCACGCCGTATGCCGGCGATCTTCGCATCTTTGAGGATCCGGGCCGCGCCCAGCGGCTGCAGGTCGATCGAGTGATGGACCTTCTGGGGCTCAAGCCCGGGAGCACGGTGGCGGATATCGGCGCCGGCGGGGGCTGGTTCAGCGTCCGCGCCGCGCGCCGCGTCGCTCCCAACGGCCACCTCATCGCGGAGGATATCAATCCCAAGGCCATCGCCTATATCCGGCAGCGCGCCGAGCATGAACACCTTGCGGATGTGGAAGCGGTGCTGGGCACACCGGATGATCCGAAGCTCGCGCCTGACTCGCTCGACGCCGCCCTCATGCTGAAGGTCTATCACGAGATCGCCCACCCGGAGCTCGTGCTGGCTCGCCTGAACGCGGCGCTCCGGCCGGGCGCGCGCTTTGGCATCATCGACCGCAACGGCAATGGCGCCGACCACGGGCTCAACGAGCCGGTCGTCCGCGCCGAGGTGGAGCGAGCCGGCTTCCGCCAGGTCGCCCGCTACGACTTCACCAAGGCCGACGGCCAGGATTACTTCCTCATCTTCGAAAAGCAGACGCCGGAACCATGACCACCCGCCTTCCGGGTTTGCGAGAGCAGGTCTCCGGTTAGGCCTTGACTTGCGGCATCTTCCCTGTGCCCCGGCACATGGGACACGGAACAGAGCGCGGGCTCGCCGTCGATCCCTTCCTATCCTTCTCCAGGGCATGACCGCAACTGAGACACCGGCTGCCGGCTTCGGCTTCATAGGACATGCCGCATTCCGGGCAGAGCTGCGGTTGAACTACGAGTTTGCCGGCTCCCTTGCAGCGAGGACAGACTGGCCCGGCTGGGTGGGCTCGGGTGCGGCTGGAATGATGCGATGCCATGTCCAATGCCTCTTTCCTTCGAGTTCAACGTCGAGATAGAGATTGACGGCGAGCACATCCTTCGGGCAGGCAACAGCCTCGCTGATTGCGCCCCAGGAGCCAGGCTCAATCGGATTGGCGGAATGCATCCCGCTCTCCGGCCAGCGGTGAAATTTCTCGTAGGCGACCGCTTCCTGACTGAGGATGACATTGGCCAGCTCTACGCAGTAGCCGGTCACCGGAAGCAAGGTCTTGCCGGTATTCACAATATCCAGGCGGTAGGAGAGCAGGCCGTATAAGGAGTCTTTGCCGAACGCGGTGCTCGGCACAAAGTTAACGGCCATGTCTACGCGAAGCTGGGGGTAATCCGTACGCGTGGTGAAGTATCGGTTGAGAGACCAAAGGGCTCCGAGGAGGATCGCCAGACCTTTCAAGATCGAATCGACCGCCTTCGACAACTGATCGAGGGTGACCGCCTTCTTCCAGAGGACCGCAGAGACGGCGGCGATGAAGAGGACGGCGAGGGCGAGGGAGAGTTGGGGAAACCGCCGGACGACGAGCCGCTCAAGCCATTTCACGAGGGAGTCTCTCCACAGGATCCCGCCGTAGGAGATGCGCGCGGGAAGCCGTCCTGCGTCAGCCATTATAGGGCGGTCGATCGCCAGGCCGGACAGGTTTTCCGCCGGTCAGATTCCGTATGTGGAAGGCGGAGAGACCATCGAATCTCCGCCGTCTTGTACGTTCCCCGTGCGCCTGGGATCATGCGCCTGACTTCGGCTCCTGTTTTCTGCCGGCGCGAAGCTTCAGTTCGCAGCGCAGGACCTCGGCCACGCTCCAGGCCTGGGCGATGCAGCCGCGGGGAGTGAAGGGAGGCGCCGCGTCGAAGATCTCGCTGATAGAGCCGATGCCGGCTTCGCTCATCTCCGCGTCGAAACCGGAGAGCAGCGCACCGGCCGTCTCCCAGTCCCCCGGATGGGCGCGAAGCCATGCGTCGAAGAAAGGGCCGATGAGCCAGGCCCAGACGGTGCCCTGGTGATAGGCGGCGTCGCGCGAACGCAGATCTCCGTCGTAGCGCGGCTTGTAATCGGGAGCCCCCGGCGCGAGCGAGCGCAGGCCGACGGGAGTGAGGAGCTGCTCGCGAACCACCTTGAGGACCGGCTTCCACTTGTCCTCGGCAAGGACGGCATAGGGCAGAGAGATGCCGAGCACCTGATTGGGACGAAGCGAGGCATCATTGCCGCCGCCCTCCTTATCGACGACGTCGTAACAGTAGCCAAGCTGCGGCGCCCAGAACCGAGCATTGAAGCCGGCATAGACCCGATCGGCTGCCGCGGAGAGCTGCTGCGCACGGGCCGAATCTCCCACCAGCTCAAGCCACCGTGCAGCGACGCGGAGGGCGTTGTACCAGAGGGCATTGATCTCCACCGCCTTGCCGCGGCGGGGAGTCACGACCCAATCATCGACTTTTGCATCCATCCACGTGAGCTGAAAGCCCTCCTCGCCCTGGCGGAGAAGTCCATCCGCGGGGTCGACCCCGATGCCGAAGGAGGTTCCTTTCTCATGGTGGCTGATGATGTCGAGGAGCCGGGGAAGAAGAACCTCGAGCGTCTCGCTGTCCTCGGTCGCGCGAATGTAACGATCGGCGGCGTGAAAGAACCAGAGGCTGGCGTCGGCGGTGTGGTAGAGGCCGGAGGTCTTGCCCTCAGGAAACATATTCGGAATCAGGCCGTCCCGGATGTACTTGGCGAAGCTGCGCAGGATGTATTCGCCTTCGTGGATGCGGCCGGTGGCGATGGTAAGGCCTTCGAGCGAGATCATCGTGTCCCGCCCCCAGTCGGTGAACCAATGGTAGCCGGCGATCACCGTCCGGACCTCGTCGCCGATGCTGAGGGCCTGGACAGTATCGGCGGTGCGGCCGACGGGGCTGATCAAAAACTGGTCGGCTGCGAGAACCAGCTCGGCGGCGATACCGGAGCGGGCTTCTTCAGGCGCCGCGCGCAGCAGCCGCCGGCGGCGTTCGGTTTCCATCGCAAAGGCGTCCTCGGGACCGAGAGCATGAATGTGATCCCAGTCTTCGGTCGAGAGGATGAGCGACGCGCTTGAGCCTTCTGTGAGGCTGGCGGAAAAGCAGCCCGGGCTCCAAAGATCCCCTTGCCAGTCATAACCCCGGCTTTGCTCGATGCGGTAGCGGAGTCCGGCGACCCGCACCGCCGCGAGGCGAAAGGATTTCTCCTCTGCCACCAGGGACAGGCAGAGCGGAGGAAGACCTCCTGGCGCCGAAATCTCGTAGCCCTCCGAGACGGCGGTGAAGCGGTAGTCTTCGTGCCTGGGGCCGCTGAGCGATCCCTCGTGCGGGCGAATGTCGAGGGCCGGGCGGAGCTCCAGGCGTGCCGCTCCTCCCTGCAAGAGGCGATAGGTGAGGTAAGTGGTGTTCTGTGCGTGCACCATGCACAGCCGCTTCTCCAGAATGAACTCGTCCGCGGCGTAGGTGAAGACAGGCAGGCCATTCTCCAGGCGGAAGCTCTTCAAAAACGGGGTTACCGTATCGCTCTGTGTCGCCTGGCTGAGATTCTCCGCGATCAGCGGATAGGAGCGGTCTCCGATGTGCAGGATCTCTTCGATTTGATTCAGCATCATCGTGCGTCCGTGGGGAGCGGGAAGGGCGGCGATCAGCCACCCGTGGAAACGGCGGGTGTTCAGTCCGGTGATGGTTCCGGATGCGTATCCGCCGAGCCCGTTGGTCACAATCCACTCGCGGGTGAGGCCTTCGGGCGTGTGGTGAACCTCGATGTTTCGAACCAGTCTGGGCGCGCGAAATATATCCATCGTTTCTTCCTTCAGGGAGTTGCTTTGCTTTGTACGGCGATGCGAGGCCGGACCTGCGGATCCGCTTCACGAGACTTTCAGCCGCCCAGGCCGGATTTTGGCTCTTCAGGACGAAGCGGCCCGGAGGCTTGGCCGGGGATGAGGAGCTGGGTGCATTCCCCGGTGACGTGCCAGGCGCCGAAACGGCCCGGAGCAGATGATCCGCAGCCTCCGTATTTGGGCCACTCGCTCGACCATTGGAGATGCCAATCGCAGCCGGCAGGCGGCGCAACCAGGGGTTCCGGAAGATGAGGCAGGTCAAGCCCGGAGCCGAGGTTGACCAGGAGAAGGCGATCCTCGCGGCGGCCGGTGAGATAGCGAATCACGAAGCAGCTCTCTCCCAGGACGGCGCCGTCGATGGAACGGATGGAGCCGATTGTGTCTCCGCTGCGGCGAAGGACGGGATCGGTACGCCGCAGCGCGAGCAGGTCGGTATGCAGCGCTATGATCTCCGGACAGCGCTGCTGCTCGGCCGGATCGAGGCGAGATTGCAGGAAGGTTTCGGCATCTTCGGGATTGGAAAAGACCGCGCGCATCTCCGGCGTGTCCTGACTGGCAAACTGCAGCATGAACTCATGGCGTCCTTGAACGACCTGGCGCGCCAACTCACCGGTATGGCCGGCAAAGTAGTGAAAGGGGGTCTCTGCGCCATATTCCTGGCCCTGGAAAAACATCGGGGTGCCCGGCCCCAGCAGCCATAGCGCCGTCAAGGCGCGATATCGCGCGGGGCTGGAGAGCAGGCGCAGGCGCTGCGCCCTGCCGAAGTTCGCCACCTGATCATGGTTTTCGAGGAAGGTGATGAAGGCCTTCGGTTCCACGTGAAGGCTTGAGGTCCCGCGGGGGGCGCTCTGCCACGAGTAGTACTGTCCCTGATAAAGGAAGCCGTACTTCGCCGCCGAGATGAACTCCTGGGGACGGCCCAGATGGTCGCGGAAGTAAGCCTCCCGGCGGCCTGTCGCCGCCACGACGGCGCTGTGGTGGAAGTCGTCATTCCACACGGCGTCCAGGCCATAGCCGTTTTCGTCGATGGGCGCGAGCAGCCGCGAATCCTGCGGCTCATTTTCAGCAAGCACAACCGTCGTGCGCCCCGCGGCGGAGGAGCGAACGCACGCGCCGATCTCGGCCACAATATGGGTTCCGTGGGAGCCGTCGTCCCGGATCGATTGCGTGGCGTCGAGCCGCAGGCCGTCAAAGTGATACTCGGCGATCCAATGAGCCACATTGGCGAGAAAGAAGTTCCGCACCGGCCGGCTTTGCTCGCCGTCGAAGTTGATCGCCCGGCCCCAGTCGGTCTTCGCCTTCGAGAAGTAGTGGCCGGAATACTTCTCGAGGTAATTGCCGTCCGGTCCGAGATGGTTATACACCACGTCCAGAATGATCCCGAGTCCGGCCTGATGAGCGGCGTCGATCATTCGGCGGAGATCCTCCGGACGGCCGTAGCAGTGAAACGGCGCGAAGAGATCCACGCCGTCGTATCCCCAGCCTGGATTGCCGGCAAACTCGGCCAGCGGCATGCACTCGAGCAGGGTGATTCCAAGATTCCGCAGGCGCGGAAACTCATCGATCGCTGAGAGGAAGCTGCCCCTCGGTGTGAAGGTGCCGATATGCATCTCGTAGAGCACCTGGCCGTCGATGGAGACTCCCGGCCAGTTGGCCTCGCTGCTGCTCCATGAGTAAGCGCAAGGGTCGACGATCGCGGACGGCCCATGCGGACCTTCCGGCTGGTATCGCGATGCGGGGTCGGGAAACGGCTCCCCGGAATCGAGGCTGAAACGGTAGCGGTCCCCGGGCGCGAAACCATCGAGAAGCCCGGAGAAATAACCCTCTTCCTCCCGCTCAAGAGGATGCCGCGAACCGCCGCCTTCGGCGACGACATCGACACTGCCGGCGAGGGGCGCCCAGACACGGAAATGCGTTCCGTTCTCCTGGGGCATGGCTCCGATGGGAAGAGGTTTCACGGTGGGAACGCCGTCAAGCTCCGGCATCTCTTTTGGCTGCCTTTCGATTGAGTTCGAATGAGTAAGATGCAAGATGCGCATGGCGGAAGGAAGCACGGTCACTCTTTACCGGCGCAAAATTGAGGCCGGCACACCGGGGACAGCACGAAAACGAAGAGGCAAAGCCCGAGGCGAGGCTCCATCGGGCCTTTCCTTCACGTGGTATTCTCGGGCTTAGGGAAAGCGTGCCATGAAAACCCTATGGCGTATCACCTGCGCGCTTGTCTTTGCCGGAGCCCTCTTCGGCGTGCTGTACGCACAGCGTTCCTTCCGGCAATACCCTTCTGTGGAATATGGCG
>DASYYO010000418.1:0-9548 GCA_035933805.1 Acidobacteriaceae bacterium
TCCAGTGGGTCTCCACCGGTCAATCGGGGCTGCTCTCCATTGCCGCCGCCGGCATGCCGCCTTGGCGGCGGGCTATCACGCCGGCCGTGGGAGGACTAGCAGCCTTAGCGGTTACGTCCCTTTCGCGGCCGCTCCTCAAGAACTCTAAATTCAAGGAATATATTGAGGCCGTTCGGCTCCACAACGGCCGTCTTTCGTTCCACTCCACGTTCTGGAGAACAATCTCGTCCTCCGTTTCGATTGCGACGGGAGCGGCGGTCGGCCGCGAGGGCTCGATGATTCAGTTTGCCGCTGCCGCAACCTCCCACGTTGGGCAGCGTTGGAAGCAATTGCGCCTGCCACTCGCCCAGCAGGTAGCCTGCGGCGTTGCGGCGGCCGTCGCCGCAGCTTACCAGGCGCCGATTGCCGGCATCTTCTTTGCCTTGGAGATCGTGATCGATCAAGACGCCCGGCAAGACATTGCTTCGCTTCTGGTTGCCTCCGTCTCCGGCGCATGGGTAAGCCGCGCGATCCTGGGAGCTGGCCCGCTCTTTGCCGTCCGCCAACCTGTGAAACTCGACGTGCGGGATGCGTGGCTCATTTTCTCCATCGCCGTTCTGATGGGATTGCTCGGCCCCCTATACTATTGGCTGAATCGCAGTCTGAAGCTCTCCCGCAAGGTGCGGTTTCCTCTCTTTTGGAGCGGCGCTCTGGTGGGAATGCTCTCTCTCCTCACAACTCAGGTCTGGGGAAATGGGGACGCCGCTCTGCTCAGTCTTCTGCAGTCCACGCCTGCGATCCCGGAGTTGCTTTTGATTCTCCTCTGCCGTCTCTGCGCAACGACGGTTTGTGTCGGTACGGGGACCATTGGAGGCATCTTCACGCCAACCTTATTCGTCGGGAGTGTGCTGGGTATGCTTGCTGGACATTGGACACATGCTTCGAGCCCTCTGCCGTTCGCCATCCTCGGCATGGGATGTCTGCTCTCCTCGGTAACGCACGCCCCTCTCATGGCGACTTTCATGACTGTCGAGCTGACCGGGCAATGGCAGCTTTTGCCTTTAGCCTTGCTCTCCAATTTGATTGCCTGGCAGTTGGCGGCTCAAATTTCGCCGCATGCGCTCTATGCCTTGGCCTCTCCCACCCCTACGGCTCCTCTGCCGGAAAATAGACCTGAGCCTGCGGGAGGCGCGCCGGAACGCAGGGCACGCTGCCCCTTCGGCTCGGCGGCGCCCCAGGTAGAACCTGTACCGTAACGTCGATTTTGCATGCATGATTACGAAGAGAAAGGAACAGGATGGAGAACTTTCGGCTTAAGGTATTTCGCGTGGTTGCGAGCCATCTCAACTTCAGCCGGGCCGCCGAAGAGCTTCTCCTGACCCAGCCGGCTGTAACTCAACAGATCAAGGCTCTCGAAGAAGAGTATGGCGTCTCCCTCTTCGACCGCAGCGGCGGCCGCATCACACTGACCCCAAGCGGCCACGCGCTCTTACCCTACGCGGAGAAGTTGAAGGAAATTTCCGATGACGCCTACGCAGCCGTCGCCGGAACGACCGGCAAACTCGCTGGACAGCTTGCCCTGGGCGCCTCTCAAACCATCGGGCAATATCTCCTGCCGAACCTGGTTGCCGGCTTCCTCCGCGAAAATCCGCGCATCTCGATCACGGCCGTCAGCGGAAACACGGATACCATTCTGGAATCCCTGGTGGCGCACCGCATTCAGCTCGCCTTGGTCGAAGGCCCTGCAATGAGGAAAGACATTCATATGGAGCCGTTCATGGAGGATCAGATGGTCTTTGTCGTGCCGGCGAGCCACGAATGGGCGGATCATGAGATCGACATTGCGTTATTGAAAGACGCTCCCCTATTGATGCGTGAGTTCGGCTCGGGCTCGCGGCGGGTGGTGGAGAACGCCCTGGCTCACGCCGGCCTCAAGAAGAAGGACCTGAAGACGAGAATGGAATTGGACTCGACGGAGGGCCTGTTAAGCGCGGTCGAGGCGGGCCTGGGCGTCACTTTTGTCTCGCGATGGGCGGTCCGCAACCAATTGGCGCTTGGCACGCTCAAGCTGGCTCGCGTGCGCGGCCTCAAACTATCGAGGATGTTCTCCATCGCCTATCCTTCGGGCCCCGCCCCTTCGGGCAATGCCGGGGCATTCCGTTCTTTCTTGTTGGCGCATTCTCTCGAACTTGCGCCGAGAGCCACAGGGCGACGATCGGCCAGGATGGCCTGAGCCAGCAGTCGTGAAAGACGCTATAGTTCCAACTGCAGTCGGTTCAAGACTCTAATTGCGAAAAGAGGGCGCCCTTCATGAGAAGACGCGACTTCGGCAGAGCGCTAATTGGCAGCGCGATCGGAATGGGTGTTTCCGCTTCCATCTCTCCTGGGACCGCCTTCCCTCAAAACGCGCCCCAACGTAGGCCCCGAAAGAATCTTCGGATGCACGTGGGCGCGGACTATCACGTCGTTGAGGGTGACAACATCGTCTCCCGGGAGAATCTCGAATACAACCTGCGCTTTGGCGTGAAACATATCAGCCCTGATCCGGACATGGTTCTGGAGGGGGCAGGCCGCGTCAGCCGGCCGCACGGCTCCTCCGATGCAAGCGGCGGAGCCTTTATCGCGGCCGAGGGTCCGTCGGGCGGCGCCTTCGATCTCGATAAGTTGAAGCGCATGAAGGACGCCTGCGATGCAGCCGGGATGACCATTGAGGGCTTTCGCATGGATTCCGGCTACATCGTCATGAAGCCAGGACCGGAACGCGAGCGGAAACTCGATCAGATCATGGAGAATATTCGCAAGACATCCATGGTGGAGGTCGGGCTGATCAGCCAGCATTGGACCATGATTCCCATCCGCCGGAACGGCAAAGAGCCGGGCAGAGGAGGGTCGACCTACACAACATTCAAGCTCGAAGACAACTGGAGGGATTTGCCGCCCGGCATTGCCGGACACATCACATCGGAAGAATACTGGGAGCGCATCACGACCTTCCTCCAGAGAGTGATCCCGGTATGCAAGGAATATAACGTCAGGATGGCCAACCATCCCTACGATCCGCCCGGACTGCCTTTAGGCTACGAAGGCGTCGAAAACTTCGATTCCCCTTCGATCTTCACCGCATACAAACGGTACGAGAAAATCGTCGATAGCCCCTACAACGGTTTCCAGTTGGACCTGGGTGTCCTGGCCGAAGGATGTACGGACGCGAACAGGCAGATCCCTCCTCTCGTTCAGTACCTGGCCGGCCGGGGCAAGATTCACCAGATCCACATGCGGGCGATTCGGGGCGGCCTCAACAACTTCGCGGAAGTCTATCCCGACGAGGGTGTCCTCGACTTGTTCAGGATCATGCGGATCCTCCGGGATTCTGGCTATCTGGGCGGAATCCTGCCGGACCACATGCCGGCGCATCCTGGCGACCCTGGGAAGCTCCAGGCCTATGCGTTCGGATACGGCTATATCCACGCATTGATCAACGGGGTCAACTCAGAGGTCACGTAATGCCGCCGTTTGCGGGCACGAGGCTGCCCTGTTCTGTGGAGCAAAATTGCAACAGCTTCAAAACCTGGAGATCAGAATAACGCCGCCGACCATCAACACTGCGCCGAGACCTCGCCAAAGATTCAGAGGATGATGGTCCATGCGCAGCCATCCGAAGTGGTCGATCAGCAGAGACATAATCAAACGCAGCCGTCACCGTGAGCCCGATAAAGGGGCCGGCTCCTACCCGGTTGACGAGCGTAAGCCCGGCAAAGACCTGGGCTGCTCCTACCAGCCCGCCCATCACCGCCCACCAGGGCATGGAGGCGAGATCTTTCGATGTCGGCAGGGGATGCGGAATCATCAGAAACGTACCGATAAAAAAGAACGTGATCAGCGCAAACGAGACTGCCGATGCAAGCCATGGATTCACCAGCGACTTGTTGAGCTGACCATTCATAGCCGCTCCGCAGGTCTGAAGCGCCCCGCCCAAAATGATGAATGGAATCATCCAACCACCGTTCATTCGCTTCTCCTGTCACAAGGATGAACCACCCGGCCCATCCATCCTGAGATGCTCAAAATAGGATGCGCATCAGGATCGCGCCAGTGATCGAAAGCAGCAGAGGAGCCGGCATCGCCAAAGCGCCCACTCTCAGGAAGCGCCAGAAGCTTACATCCAGCTTCTCCTTCCGCAAGGCCAGCAGCCACAAAATGGTCGCCAGCGACCCGGTAACGGAGAGGTTGGGTCCAAGATCCACTCCGATCAACACTGCATCCGCCATCAGCCCCTTCATGTGCGCGGCCTGAAGCGTGCTGCCGGCGATCAGCCCGAGAGGAAGATTGTTGACCAGATTGTTTGCGATGCCCACCACAAAGCTGGTCAGCAAGGCGCCCGACGCCGGTGAGAGCTGTGCGGCCCACTCCAGCCAATGACGCGTCAGATGCAAGGCGCCGACACTCTCCATTGCATTCACCATAATGAAGAGCCCGGCGACCAGGGCAAGCGTTCCCCAGCTGATTTCGCGCGCCAGTGGCAAAGGATTGCTTCTGGCTTTGATCGAGACCACGAGGGTAATGGCTAACGCGGCAAGACATGTCGGAAGGCCGAGATCCTTACCCATGGAAGAAGAGATGAGCAGCGCGGCAATCATCACCCCAACGCCGATAAGCACCAATTTGCCGTCCATCGTCAGAGTCTTTGCCATGGCATCCTCTTCGATCGGCTCACGGAACTCCTTCCGGAAGAGCCAACGCAGGATCCAGTACGTGCTCACGATGGAGAGGATGGAAGGGACGCCAAAGGACAGAAGCCAATGACCAAGCGGAGGCACGCCATTGTGGAAGACCACCAGGTTCGCCGGATTGGAAATGGGCAGCACGAAGGACGCGGCATTCGCGATCAGGGCGCAGACAAAAAGGTACGGGAGCGGCTCAACCTTCGCCTTGCGTACTCCCGCGAGAATTGCGGGCGTTAGAACAACCGCGGTCGCATCATTCGACATGCAGATGGTGACGGCGGTGCCAACCATATAGACCAGCGAAAACAGCCGCACCCTCGATCCCTTTGCGCTTCGCACCGCAACCGCGGAGAGCCAGTCGAAGACGCCGTGTTCTCGCGCCAGCTCCGACAGCAGCATCATCCCGATCAGGAAAAAATAGACGTCCGCCCCCTCCGCCACAGCATGCCCGGCCAGCTTCAAGGGAATGAGCCGGAAGACGATCAACAAAAGAGCGCCGCCGCCAATCCAATAAGCCTCTGCAATCCCTCGCGGCCTCACAAGCATCAGCGCGATGCTTGCTGCGACAACCAGCAGGAGCAGAAGATGAGCAAAAGCAGCAAACGACATCTACCATCCTCTCCAAGGCGAAAGGGTCGATGAGGAACTGAAAGCGAGACGTACGAAGCGGTTGCCCGTTAAGGTTGGCGGTTCGCGGGATGGTTCTGGGGAAGACTCCGTCGAGTTGAGATCATCTTTTGATATATATCAGAGGCGCGGAGCATGGCGAAGTCAGAGATCCAGGGTGAGTTCCCATGCCAGCCTCTCGATCCGGATCGGGAGATCGCCGTTGCTCGGGATACGGCGCTGCTGCTGCGGGCCAGCCGGAGGAAAAACCAGGCGCGCGTCCGCCGTATCTGGATCGCAGGAGGAAGAGCGGGAGAACGGGAAAGATACCCACGAACGCAAAATGGCGGAATCCTGACATAGCGGGTCTCCCAACCTGATGCGACGCTTCGCACGGTTGGGATGAGGCTAGCTCCATGCCCAACGTGAGGCATGGAGCCTCCAAGCGTGCCCCCGCGCCAGACGATGTCTGTGGTGCTGAGGAACGCTCATCGCTGCGAGCTGTCCCCTCTTCGTGGAGGCCGGGTGAGGTAGAGGCTTCGGGGTTGAGTTTAGCTGCGAATCCAGCCTGCAGCGAAAGAAAACAACACTCCGTCAACTCAGCCCGGCTCGATCAAGATCTTCTCTTCCTACAGGTGCCGTCCAGCGACCCGCCTCAGCTCGCAAGCTGTCTCTCCACTTCATCCTGTACGCACTGAGCGCATGCTGCTGCGAGGCATATCGAGCATCGCCTATAAGATTCTTCGTCTCAAACGGATCCTTTTCCAAATCATAGAGCTCTTCGTATGGAGCGGCATCGTCTGTGTAGCTTATATATTTCCACCGCCCCGTTCGGATGCCCTCACTTGAGGGAATCCATCCTCCATCGGGAAAATGGTGCTCAACGAACCATACGGACCTGAAATCGCGTGCCTCCTCCTGGACCAGCTTCACAATGCTTTGACCTTGCGCGGACTCAGTGGGCCTGAGGCCAGCGATTTCTAGAAGGGTGGGATGCAGATCGATGTTCAATGTCATGGCTCGCCTGCGCGCGCCGCGAGAGCTCTCTGGTAAACGGGGATCGTAGATGATCAACGGGATCCGTATCGATTCCTCGTGCGCATACCATTTTCCTGCCAAGCCGTGCTCGCCATTGAAGATGCCGTGATCCGCTGAATACACAATCACCGTATTCCCCGCCAATCCTTGCTGACTCAACGTCTCTCGTATGGAAGCAACAGCCTCGTCAATTCCGCCAATCAAGCGATAGTAGCCTTTCATCGACGCCTGATAGATATCTGGCGTCGCAAACCTAACCCCCCATCTGCGCCTGCTTTCTGAGTGCTGAATCGCGAGTGGAAAGCGATTAATGTCGTTCGATCCTGCGCGGTCATGATCTGGAATCGTTACATCCTTGTATAAGGAAAGAGTGCTCTTGGAAGGCAGATACTGACGAGGATCTTGGTCTTGCACATGAGGCGCTTTGAAGCTGATCGACAAGCAGAATGGCTTCTCCCTTGGCGCATTCCGGATGAACTCGTTTGCCTGATCGCGCATAATATCTGTCAGATGGGGCCCATCCGGACCCTTCGGGAAATAATTCCCCTGTCCTGGAAAGCCTGCCCAATAATCGAAGCTCTCGCTCGGCATCGTCTTTCCAACACCGAATTTCCCGATGAACCCGACGCGATATCCAGCCTGCTTCAGCCGCATCCAGTAGCTCTCCGAGACCTGGCTTGCATTCAACGGAGTGTCAAAATCGTAAATTCCATGCGTGCCGGCATACTGGCCCAGCATGATGCTTGCACGGCTCGCGCAACAGATTGGTGTGGTTGTGAAATGATTCTCAAAAATGACCCCGTCTCGCGCGAGCCGATCGAGATGTGGAGTCTGAATGACCTCATTTCCCATGCATCCCAGAGCATCCCACCTGTGATCATCTCCCAACATCAGTATGATGTTAGGCGGCCTTCGCTCACCGGTTGATTTCGCGGCAGGCACTAACTTGGAGGCTGCGGCGACAGATGCCAACTCTATGAAGCTGCGCCTTGAGTATTCCATATTCATCACCTCGCAGTTCTAAGACGACGTTCCAGTTATCAGGCGATTTCCTGGCGGCAGAGAGGCTGCATCCGGCCCCAATGCGACCTTCCTCTCCTGCCACGTTGAGAAGCGCGCGTCGATGCCATCTACCACGTAAGCCGGCCGGCAACCTGAATCAGACGGGGATCTGCTGCTGTCGAGACTCGCCCGAAAGTAACATCGCCAGTGTTGCTATCCGGGAGCCCGAAGTTCGTGTGGTTCCAGACGTTGAAGAACTCTCCCCGTAGCTCAAGGTTCATCCTATCGATAAGCGGTATCTGTTTGGCGAGGCCCATATCCCAGTTGTCCCTGCCTGGGCCGTAGAGGGCACCTCTCGAGGAGGTTCCAAAATAACTTGGCGCGGGAGACGCAAAGCACGCCGTATTGAAGTCATAGAATCCGTTTGTCCTGAGGTGGCTGCTGAAGTGGCTATCCTGACCATTGCACAGACGATCTGCGCGGACCTGGGTAAAGGGAGCTCCAGTATTATTTGGAGAAGTAACGGTAAATGCCGAACCGGAAGCAAACGTCGTGATGTTGCTGATGCGCCACCCTCCCAGAAGTAAATCTGCAGCACGAGGAATATTACCGCCAAACATCCGACCCCGTCCGAACGGAAGTTCGTAGATTGTGGAAACCACCACCTGATGTGGTATATCGTATGACACTGGGCCCTTATCACAACTACGGCATGAAGCGATCTGGCTTACCGTGCTGGTCGCGGTTTCCCATGAATCGCTGAGGGTTTTTGAATACGTATAGTTGGCAAGAATCGTGAGCCCCTTCGAAAACTGGTGCTGATACTTTAGGTTCAGTGCCTCATAGGTCATATTGCCGTTCGTATTGGAATACAGAATGTAGCCGTAGCGGGGATAGGGTTTTTGGGCATTGTTGCAGAAGAGATTGGCGCTTACGGCGCATTGATTTGCATCGTACCGGTTCTGCTGGTCATGTGCGCTGTTCCCGATATAGTCCGCCTCGACGAGATCGTTTCCTCCAAAGGTGTGCTGCACAGAGAAGGTCCACTGTGAGACGTACGGGGTGGTGCTCTTCGGGTTTACGGCAAACGGAGTGAATCCAGTAGGCAGGGTGGAAGCAAACGTGCTGCTGAGAGGCGCTAATGGGACGACCGGGAAGACGCTGTTCGAAGGTACCGGATTCCCGAACGTATAGGTGGGTAGAGGATTGAATTGGTTGTTGGTGAATGAGAGAGCACTCTCGAATGGCGGCGCAAGATACGTGAATTGCGTTTCCAGGAGACCCTTTTGCTCGAAATAAATGCCTGCGCCTGCCCGGACGACTGTATTCTTCCAGAAGCCAGGCGCCCATGACAGCCCAAGGCGAGGGGTGAAGTTGTTGTAATCTGGCTTTATGACCTCAGGGCTGATCTGATTCAGCGCCGCATACTCTAATAGTCCGGTAGTGAAGTTGAAGGCATGTGGAATCTTACTGTCTGATCCTTGCGGGTTCGGAACAGTGCTGAAATACCACGATATTCCATAATTGACTGTGAGGTTTGGCCTCAGGCGCCACGAATCCTGAAAGTACGGGAAGAACTCTGTGTAGCGATAGTGCATCGGGTGAAACCCCACGACCGTGCCAGAGACTGGGATCCCCAAAAGGAAATCCGCGAGCGCGCTCCCCGTCTTTGCCACTGGGGCAGGGCCGGAAGCACCAGGCGCAAGCTGCGCTGAGAATACGGATGAAAAGACCAGAGACCCCACAGAGTTCGCGTTTGCATTGTTCTGCAGAGTGCGAACGTAGTTGAGACCGGTTCCAAACGCAAAGCTATGCGTCCCTTTCGAGTAGTCGAGCGCCTCGTTCAATTGATAGCTATCGTCGGTATTTCCGATTTCCCCAGTCGACCTGCCAAATCCGCTGAAACCCTGGATACCAATGCCCGGAATGCCATGGGGGTCAACCGTCCCGGGAATACCCAATTCGGTCTCGAGAGCAGGTCCGGATTCGGCCTGTCCCTGGTCGGATACCTGAGCCCGGCTAAACCCCACACGAGCAATGTTCACCAGATGCGGTCCGATCACGAGTGTATGCTGCAGTACTGCGATGTCGGAGACGAGCGGGAAGCTGGCGCCGCTCAATGGCATCAGGCCTCCATTGACCACGGGAGCCTTTTCATGTGCGACGGTGGCAAAGATCGACTGCTGTTGATTGATGGCC
>DASYYO010000040.1:0-22715 GCA_035933805.1 Acidobacteriaceae bacterium
AGAAGGCAATTGGCGTCGGGCGGCAAGTAGATGCGGGTAACGCCGGGGCTCTTGTTGGTGACGACGTCGAGGAAGCCCGGGTCCTGGTGCGAAAAGCCGTTATGGTCCTGGCGCCAGACCAGCGAGGTGATCAGCAGGTTGAGAGATGAGATGGGCGCCCTCCAGTCCACCTCATTCTTGGACTTCTCCAGCCACTTCGCATGCTGATTGAACATCGAGTCGATGATGTGGACGAAGGCTTCATACGAGCTTAAGAAGCCATGGCGGCCGGTCAAGAGATAACCTTCAAACCATCCTTCGAGCGTATGCTCGCTCAACATCTCCATCACCCGGCCATCCCGGGCAAGCTCGCTGCCGTCCGCATCCTCCGGCTTGAAGGATGCTTCCCAGGTTTTCTTGCTTGCTTCATAGATCGCCTCCAGCCGGTTGGAAGCCGTCTCGTCGGGACCGAAGACACGGAAGCTGGTCATGTTGCAGCGCATGACATCGCGCAGAAACTCCGCCAGGACGGCGGTCGGGGACACTTGCGAGGTCCCGGGGCGGTCGAACTTTACAGCGTAGTCTCTAAAGTCCGGAAGCGAGAGCGGCTTCAATAGCTTGCCGCCGTTCGCGTGCGGATTGGCCGTCATGCGGCGATCGCCGGAGGGAGCGAGAGCTTTGAGTTCGGCCACGAGCGCGCCGCGCTCATCGAAGAGATCTTCCGGCCTGTAACTGCGCATCCATCGCTCGACGATGGCCAGATGTTCAGGATCGGTTTGCACGTTCAAAACAGGAACCTGGTGCGCGCGCCAGAAGTCCTCGACCTTGTGGCCGTCGACCTCCTTCGGGCCGGTCCATCCTTTGGGCGTGCGGAGGATGATCATCGGCCACCGGGGCCGCTCGGAGCTGCCGCCTGAGCGGGCCTGATGCTGAATCTCGCGGATCTGGGCAATGACCTTTTCCATGGTCGCAGCCATAATCTCGTGCATCACGGCCGGATCGTCGCCTTCGACGACGTAGGGGGTCCATCCGTAGCCGCGGAAGAGGCTCTCCAATTCGTCGGGGGAGATTCGCGCCAGCACCGTGGGATTGGCGATCTTGTATCCGTTGAGATGAAGGATGGGAAGCACCGCTCCGTCGCGGACAGGATTGAGGAACTTGTTGGAGTGCCACGAGGTGGCCAGGGGGCCGGTCTCCGCTTCGCCGTCTCCCACGACGACAGTGACAATCAGGTCAGGATTGTCAAAGGCTGCGCCGAATGCGTGTGACACGCTGTATCCCAGCTCGCCGCCCTCATGAATGGAGCCGGGCAGCTCCGGTGTGCAGTGGCTGCCGAGCTGCCCGGGAAAAGAGAAGGCACGGAAGAGGTTGAGCATGCCTTGCGCGTCCGCGCTCTTTTCCGGATAGATCTCCGAGTAGGTGCCTTCCAGGTAGCAGTTGGAAAGCGTCGCCGGCGCTCCATGCCCCGGCCCGGAGATGTAGATCATATCCAGATCGAATTTCTTGATCAGCCGGTTGAGATGCACCCAGACGAAGGTCTGCCCGGGATCGGAGCCCCAGTGCCCGAGCAGGCGCTTCTTGATGTGCTGAGCCTGCAGGGGTTCGCGGAGCAAAGGGTTGTCGTGCAGGTAGATCATGCCTGCGCAGAGATAGTTGCAGGCCCGCCAGTAGGCGTCCATCTTCCGCTGTTCGTCGGCGGAGAGCACAGAGGTTTGCTGCTGGACATCGTTTTTGAGTGCTGAGGGCATGAAGAACTCCGATCGGTTCGGCAGACGAGCAGGACAGGCTGCCGCGGTGAGTGTGTGCAGCGTGCTGATTCCGGGGCGGAGATCTGGGGCAGAGGGCGACGAGGAGCGCACTGCCCCAACTCCTTCTACAGTATAGGAAAATGAAAGACGCCTGGAAGCCGCAGTGAGCCTGGCAAACCGGGCCTTTACGGCGGCCTTCGACGATCCGCTGGAAGCGCTGGCTGCGGACGGCTCTCTTTCAGCTTTGAGGCGGAAGCTCATCTGCCGGTTGGATGGGCCCGCAGGTCTACGGCGCCCCGGTGATCAGCGGGCAGTGACTCGCCGTCCGGAATGGCCCGGCGATCCGCAGGCTCTTATGCCGCTGTCCAGCCACCGTCAATCGGAAGCACGGCGCCGTTGACGAACTCGGCCTCGCGGGAGCAGAGATAGCGGACCATCGAGGCAATCTCCTCCGGTTTGCCCATGCGCCCGATCGGCTGCCGAGCATGCAGTTCGGTGCGAACCTTCTCTTTTTCATGCGCATGGAACTTATCGAGGTAGCCTTCGACGAAGGGCGTTTCCACAGTCCCCGGACAAATACAGTTGATGCGCAACTCTTTCGGGTAGTCCACCGCGATCTGCCTGGTCATCGCGATGACGGCCCCTTTGCTCGTGCAATAGGCGAGCCGGTGCTTGACTCCGATGAGGCCGGCAACCGACCCGATATTCACGATGCAGCCGTGGCTGTTGAGAATCAGCGGCAGACAAGCGCGGGTGACCAGGTAAACGGACTTCACATTGACTTCCATGATGCGGGAGAAGTCTTCAGCTTCGGTATGGGCGAGATCGCCCACATGTCCGATCCCGGCATTGTTGACCAGAATGTCCAGCTGGGGCACCTGCGCCAACCCGGCGGCAATGGAAGCGGAGTCGGTTACATTCATCGCCAGGGCACGAGCGTTCCCCAGTTTGGACGCAAGATCCTTTGCCCTCTCGACGTCAAGATCCGCGATATAGACGAATGCTCCTGCGGAGACGAGCTCGCGGCAGGTCTCCTTTCCGATGCCGCTTGCCCCCCCGGTAACGATGGCGTGTTTGCTGTCGAGCCGGAATGCTTCCGTAGCCGATGTTTGACTCATTTTTCCGTTCTTCTCCCGCGCCCGTTCACGGCCGGCGCTTGTCCAAGATTACAGGAGGAGCTGGGAATTACCGGAGGAACCTGAGCTCATCCAATGCATGGATGGCAGAGCGGAGGGCCTGCTGGAAAGCCGGGCGGCTCTTCTAGTGCCGGCAGGCGGTTGGCTGCGGCAAACTGCTCGATTTCCGGCAAGTGACGGAGGCGCGGACGGTTGGACCCAAGGGGGAAGGGGTGAACCCGAAGAGCTATCCCTCGCGAACCCTTGCCTTGTTTTCCACGTCAGGTTAACTTTACTGAAGCCGTTTGCTACTACGAAATGAATCGGGGTTGCGCTGCGGTCCAATAGGTCCTTATGCCGGAAACGATCCAAGACCGCGTTCTTAGAGTCATCGCCACCACCCAGCGGCTCCCTGTTGAGAGGGTCAAGCCCGATAGCTCCTTTGAAGAACTGGGAATCGATTCAATGGATAGCATTAACATCCTGTTCGATCTCGAGAGCGAGTTCGATATCGAGATCAACGACGAGGACGCGAAGAAGATTCGTACGATCCATGAGATGGTCGACGGCGTAACGTACCTGGTTGAGGCGAAGCAAAACTCTTCGCAGCAAGGCTAATGGCCTGAATGCAACGAGTCGTCGTCTCCGGCATCGGTGTTTTGAGCGCTATCGGGTTGAACCGTGAGGATTTCTGGGACTCACTGGCTCACGGGAGAAGCGGGATCGGCCCCATTCCCGAGGATGTAGGACCCGCCCCTGAGGTTGGGATGAATCAGGTGCGATTCAAAAATGGCGCATGCCTGCGCGGATATGACCCGGAAATTCACTTTGACCGCAAGGCTCTCACCTTCATGGACCGGTTCGCGCAGTACTCCGTGCTTGCAGCGCGAGAAGCGGCGAAGCAAGCCGGCATCGAGTGGACCGAGGAGCTGCGGGAGAGCGCGGCCATCGTCACCGGCTCCTGCATGGGCGGCAGGGCGACAGAGGAGCTAGGCTACTGGGAGCTCTTTCACAATGGCCGCAACCGCGTCCATCCGCTGACCATCCCTTTGGGAATGAGCAATGCCGGGGCCAGCCATATCTCGATCGACTTCGGCATCCAGGGGCCTTCCTTCTCCATCTCGACTGCATGTTCGTCATCGGCGCATGCCATTGGGCAGGCCTTCTGGATGGTCCGTTCGGGCGCGGCTCCCATGGCGATTGCCGGCGGCAGCGAGGCGCCGCTTTTCCTTGGCGGCCTGAAGGCCTGGGAGGCGATGAGGGTCGTCAGTCCCGACACCTGCAGGCCCTTCTCGAAGAACCGCTCCGGGATGATTCTCGGCGAAGGCGCTTCCATGATGATCCTGGAGCCTTTGGAGCGGGCGCTGGCCCGCGGTGCGAAGCCGCTGGCTGAGATTGTAGGGTTTGGCATGTCGGCGGATGCCTCGCACATGACCCAGCCCTCTCCCGAAGGCGCAGGGCGGGCGATCCGCGGGGCGCTGCGGGATGCCGGCATGAGGCCGGAAGAGATTGGCTACATCAACGCGCACGGAACCGGTACAGAGGCGAACGACTGTATGGAGGTGGCTGCGATCCGCGCCGTCTTCGGATCTCATGCGGACCGGCTGTCCATCAGCTCCACCAAATCGATGCACGGCCATACGCTGGGCGCCGCAGGGGCTCTGGAAGCCTCAGCCTCGGTTCTGGCCATGGTGCATGGAGTGTTGCCGCCCACGGCGAACTTTACTATTCCCGATCCGGCGTGCGACCTGGACGTGATTCCCAATGAGCCCAGAGCTCTCCAGGTGCAGGCTGCCTTGTCGCAGAGCTTTGCCTTCGGAGGGCTGAATGCGGTCCTGGCCTTCCGGGCCTATCCCTGAGTTCTAAAAGCGGAAAATTCATCCTGACCAGGGCCTGTTAGCAGGCCCTAGTTCCGCATCTTCTCAAAGACATCCAGGGCGTATTCCAAGTGGGCCCGGGTGTGGGCGGCGGTGACGCAGAGCCGCAGGCGCGCCAGATTTTGCGGGACGGCGGGAAAGAGTACCGGCGCTGCCAGGATGCCAAAATCGCGCAGCCGCCGGGCAAAGAGCCCGGTCGTGGCCTCGTCGTTGAGGATCACCGGGATCACGGCGGTCTCCGAGAGGCCGGTGTCGTAGCCCAGGCTGCGCAAGCCGCTGCGCAGGAACTCGGCGTTCTCGGCGATCCTGGAGACGCGCTCAGGCTCAAGTGCGAGGATGGCCAGACCGGCGCGGATAGCCGCAACCGACGCCGGATTCATTGCCGCAGAAAAGATGTAGGGCGAGGCTGCGTGCTGCAGGAAGATAGCCAGCTCTTGAGAGCAAGCAGCGAAGCCGCCGGTGGCAGGGATCGCTTTCGCCAGGGACCCTGTCCAGATATCCACTTCGCTGGCCGGAATGCCGAAATGTTCGTCCACCCCGCGGCCGTGGGCTCCCAGCACCCCGGTGGCGTGCGAGTCGTCGACCAGGAGGAAGCAGCCGGAGCTTCGCGTGATCTCCAGGATCTCCGGCAGGCGGCAGATGTCGCCGTCCATGGAAAAGACGCCTTCTGTGATGATCAGCGTGCGGTTGGCCGGCTGGCCGTTTTGGATCTCCTGCCGCAGAGAGTCGAGGTCGTTGTGACGGAAGCGCTGGAGCTGGACACCGGCGAAGCGGCACGCGTCGGTGAGGCTGCGATGGCAGAGCGCATCCATGATCACGCGATCTGCCGCGCCGAACAACGAGCCGATGACCGCGACATTGGCCAGGTACCCTGAGCTGAAGGTGACGACCGCCTCTGTGCCTCGGAAGGCGGCCAGATCCTGCTCCATCTTCTGGTGCTGATCGGTGGTGCCGGTCAGCAGTCGCGCGCCACCGGTCCCGGTCCCATACTTTTTGATGGCGTCGACCGCCGCCCCATCGACGCGGGGATCCCCGATTAATCCCAGGTAATCATAGGAGGACAACATCAACATGGGGTGGCCGTCCGCGCACACCTCCGGCCCGGTTTTTGCTTCCAGCGGGATCTGGAAGGGATAGGCGTCCACATCGCACGCTAAGGCCGTCGTTTCGAAGAGGCGCCGCCCGCGCGCGTCGATAAGGTCATTTTTGCGGAACTTCCAGTTTCGTTCCGCATCGAAATAGCCGTTGAAGAGGTTACCGGAGGATGAAGGGAATCCGCTGGCTCTCTCTCGCAGAACTTTTGCTTCGGTCGAAGTGTCCATCCGTGTAGGTGACTATAATCGAGGATCTCGGGGTTGGGAAGCGCTGAGATGCATTTTCCTGTCCCCGGAGGGTCCCTTCCGAGTCACGTCTGATCGGTCTAAAACCCAGGATGCATTGTTTTCTTAAGGGTTTAAGGGTTTGCCCGCCGGGGCCTTCTCCTCTAAGCTCGTAGGAGGGAAGTTTTCCAGGCGATTTTCCGCGGATTGTCTGTTTCTTGCAACAGCGCCCGCTTTCTCTCAGGGGCGGCCCTACAGCTTTCGACATGTTCCCTGTCCTCTACAGTCCGGCGGTGGCGGGCGCTGAACCCGGCGTCAAGGGAGAGGTGCAGACCGGTTTGCGCCTGATCGACAAGTTCGGCCGGACGATTACCGACCTGCGTGTCTCCGTCACCGACCGCTGCAATTACAAATGCGTCTATTGCCGGACCGGAAATGAGGGCGCCCAGTTTGCCGAGCTTGCTACGCGTGACTATCTCCGCCTGATCCGCATCTTTGTCTCTCTAGGAATTGAAAAGGTCCGGCTGACCGGGGGCGAGCCGCTGCTGCGGAAGGATCTGGTCAGCATCGTCGCCGAGCTCTCCCGGCTGCGGACCGCCTTTCCGCGCGATGGAGAGGCGGAGGGCGCCCCGCTGGACCTGGCGATCACGACCAACGGCCATCTGCTTGCGGAACTGGCCGCTCCGCTGAAGGATGCCGGCCTTAGCCGGATTACCGTCAGCATGGATGCGGTCGATCCGGCTACATTCAGCCGAATTACCCGGGTACCGGGCAGCTTTGAGCGAGTGCTCGCTGGGGTCCGTGCGGCCCAGCGTGTGGGACTTGGTCCGGTAAAAGTAAATTGCGTCCTGCTGCGCGGCTTCAATGACGACCAGATTGTGGAGTTCGCCCGTTTTTCGCGCGATGAGGGCGTGATTGTCCGGTTTATCGAGTTCATGCCGCTCGAAGAAGACCGTCTTTGGACGCCCGAGGTGGTGGTCACGCTGCAAGAGGTGGTAGGGAAGCTGAATGCTTTCCGTCCGCTGGTACCGCTGCCCGCCAACTCCCCGAGCGAGACCGCCCGCCGTTATACCTTTGACGACGGGCAGGGAGAGATCGGCATTATTGCCCCGGTCTCCCAGGCGTTTTGCGGAGCCTGCAGCCGTATTCGTCTGACCTCGGATGGCAAGATCCGGACCTGCCTCTTCTCGCAATCTGACCACGACCTCTATGGGGTGATGGCGCGCGGCGGATCGGACGAGGATCTTGCTCGATTCATCGAGAAGACGGTGGCGAGGAAAGAGGCGCGGCATCACATCGGAGAGCCTGACTTCCTCAAACCGTCGCGCAGCATGGTCCATATCGGCGGTTAGCGTTTTTCTGTGTCCCGGTGCAAGTCTTTCTGGAACCTGAGACCGCTTTGCCTCCTCTCGCCATGCGGTCCGAATCGCGATCGTTGACCGGGGGCGCGGTGAGCCTTTCGGCAGCCGGTTTTAGACTTGGAAAGCCGCAGGGCGCGAACCAGATGACGAATAGCCAAACGCCGGAGAGCCGCTCTTTCCCTGACCTCAAGGTCTTCCACGAAGTTGCGCGCGCGCTCACCTCATCCCTGGACCTGGATTCGATTCTCGGCGCGATCATGCAGCAGATGGAGAAGTTTTTCGAGCCTGAGTCCTGGTCGCTGCTGATCGTCGATGAGCAGCAGCGGCACCTCTACTATGCGGTGGCGGCGGGCCATTCCAAGGGGAGCCCCATGCCCGCTCCGATTCCCCTCGGGGAGGGCATTGCCGGCTGGGTGGCAGAGCACGGGGAGTCGCTCATCCTGCCGGAGACGTCGGGGAACGGGCCTTTTGGAGCAGGGCGCGGCCTGGAGAACGGGCAGATCCGCTCGGTGATTTGTATTCCGCTGCGCTGGCGGGAGCGCACCCTGGGCGTCATCGAGATGCTGAATTACCGCGTGGCTACGGTGACCGACTACACCATCTCTTTTTTGCATGTGCTTGCCGATTACGCGGCGATCGCGATCCAGAACGCGCGGGCCATGGAGCGCATTCAAGAGCTGACCATCACCGACGACTGCACCAATCTTTATAACTCCCGGCATCTGGCGTCGGTTCTGGATGGCGAACTCGAGCGCTCGCGCCGTTTTCATCTTCCCTTCAGTCTCGTGTTCATCGATCTCGACCACTTCAAGCGGGTCAATGACCGGTATGGTCATCTGGCCGGGAGTTGGGTGCTACGCAAGGTCGCCGAGACGATCAAGCACAATATCCGGGGCGTCGACTCCGCCTTCCGCTACGGCGGCGATGAGTTCATCGTGCTGCTGCCGCAGACCGCCAAGGACGCGGCGCTGGAGGTTTGCCAGAGGCTGATGAGGGCGATTCGCGAGAGCTGTTATGTGCGGTCGGAGCGGCTGGCGATCACGGTACGAGCCAGTTTTGGACTCGCCAGCTATCCGGACGACGGCACTACCAGCCACGAGATTGTCCGCGCCGCGGACGAGATGATGTACCTGGTCAAGAATTCCACGCGGGATAATATCGCGATCGCACAACGCGGCTGCATCCCAGTCTGAGTGCGCTCTGGCCGCGCGGCCGCGGCAACAGACACCCTCGAACTCGCCGAGTCGCGCCATCTTTAGTATTTTAGGGAGGCGCGTTTTTGAATCCCTTCAAGGAATCGAAAGAATGGGCGAACAGCCAGCACGACGTATTCGCATGGGCATGGTGGGCGGCGGTCCAGGGGCCTTCATCGGGCCGGTGCATCGCATGGGAGCGGAGCTCGACGGAGAGATTGAGCTGGTCGCCGGAGCCTTCAGCCAGGATCCCGCAAAGTCCCGGGAGGCCGGCCGGTCCTACGGCATCAGCGAAGACCGCGCGTATGCCGATTTCCGGGAGATGATGGTGCGGGAGCGTGGGCGGCGGGACGCGATGGACGTGGTGTGCATCGTTACTCCCAACCATCTCCACTTGCCGGTGGCCACGGCCGCCATGGAAAACGGCTTCCACGTGGTCAGCGACAAGCCGGCAACGGCCAATCTCAAGGAGGCGCTTGCCCTTGAAGATGTGGTCCGGCGCACCGGGCTGCTCTACGGGCTCACCTACACCTATACCGGCTATCCGATGGTCCGGGAAGCGCGCCGCATGGTTCGCGGCGGAGCTTTGGGCGCAGTGCGGAAGGTGGTCGTCGAATATTCGCAGGGATGGCTGACCGAGGCCCTGGAGAAGACCGGAAACAAACAGGCGGGATGGCGAACCGATCCTCAGCAGTCGGGTCTTGGAGGAGCGATCGGGGACATTGGAGTGCATGCATTCAATCTGCTGGAGTATGTAACCGGGCGAAGGGTCGTCGAATTCTGTGCATCGCTCTCAGCCGTAGTTCCCGGCCGGGCCTTGGATGACGATTGCAACATGCTGCTCAAGCTCGACAATGGCGCCCCGGGAGTTCTGGTCGTCTCCCAGATCTCCGCCGGAGAACGGAACGACGTGCGTTTGCATGTCTACGGGGAGAAGGGCGGCCTGCATTGGTCGCATGAAAAGAACACTATGCTGGACTTGAATCTGCTCGACCAACCGAGCCAGACCTTGCATGCGGGCGCAGGGTATTTATCGGAGCCGACCCGGCGCCTCTTCCGCCTGCCCGTGGGGCACCCGGAGGGACTGATCGAAGCGTTTGCTAACATCTATCGTGACTTTGCATCCGCGGTGCGAGCCCGCCTTGCCGATCCAAAGGCGGAGCTGACCGATCAGGTTCCCGGCATCGAAGAAGGAAGGCGCAGCATGGCCTTCGTCGAAGAAGCTGTCGCGAGCAGCGCTGCGCGCGCCGGATGGGTAACCTTCCGAGGCCGCTAAACTGAAGGGCGGCTGCGGCTGCTCCTTGGGGAATCCCCGAAATCAACGATTGAGAGTGCTCGAATGAAGACAATCAAAGGGCCGGCGATCTTTCTGGCCCAGTTCGCTGCGGATAAGGCCCCGTTTAACACGCTGCGCGGAATGGCCGAGTGGGCTGCCGGCCTGGGCTTCAAAGGCATTCAGATTCCCACCTGGGATCACCGGCTCTTCGACTTGAAGACGGCTGCCGAGAGCGCCGCGTATTGTTCGGAAATCACCGGCATGCTGCGGGAGCTGGGCCTGGAGCTCTCGGAGCTCTCCACCCATTTGCAAGGCCAACTGGTCGCGGTCCACCCGGCCTACGAGGCGCTCTTTGCAAACTTTGCGCCCGCCGAGCTGCAGGGCAGCCCTCAGGGGCGGCAGGAATGGGCAACCGGACAGCTTTTGCTTGCGGCGAAGGCCAGCCGCAATCTGAGTCTTTCCGCGCACGCGACGTTCTCCGGTGCGCTCGCCTGGCAGTATTTCTACCCCTGGCCTCAGAGGCCGGCGGGTTTGATTGAAGAGGCCTTTGCCGAACTGGCGCGCCGATGGAAGCCGATCCTGGACGCTTACGACCAGGCCGGCGTCGATCTTTGCTTCGAGCTGCACCCAGGAGAGGATCTGCACGACGGAGCGACCTTCGAGCGCTTTCTGGCCGCGGTCGGGGGACACACCCGCGCGAATATCCTGTACGATCCCAGCCATTACATCCTGCAGCAGCTCAACTACCTGGATTTCCTCGACCTCTACCATGAACGGATTCGCGCTTTCCATGTGAAGGACGCGGAGTTCCGTCCGAATGGGCGTTCGGGGGTTTACGGGGGATATCAAAACTGGGTCGACCGGCCGGGGCGGTTCCGCTCTCTGGGCGACGGTCAGATTGACTTCGGGGCCATCTTCAGCAAGATGGCCCAATATGACTTTCCCGGCTGGGCTGTGCTCGAATGGGAGTGCGCCTTGAAAGACCCGGAGGCCGGGGCGCGCGAGGGCGCTCAATTTATTCGCAGCCACATCATTCAGGTCACAGCGCGCGCCTTCGATGACTTCGCGAATGCCCGGCCTGACCGGGATTTCAACCGGCGCGTGCTCGGCTTATAGAACCGCGCAGAAGGTCTCCGCAGCCCGGCGCGATCGGTCTTGTCCAGTCCAACAAACCCGCGCCGGCTGAACGTGAAAGCCGGCGAAGGATTGCAGAATGCTCAGGAATCCGATGCTCCGCCGGCGGTTTGTGACGGCCGCAGTTTCTTTTCTTCTGCTGGCGATGCCTGCCGGGCCAGTCTTCGCGCAGCGCCGCCCTATGCGGTTCGAAGACCTGATGAAGATGCGCCGTTTAGGCGACCTGGATCTTTCGCCCGATGGGCGTTGGGTGCTCTTCACGGTTACAGATGTGGACCTCGAGCGCAATACCCGCACCCCGCACCTGTGGATTGCTCCGATCAAGGGAGGCGAGGAGAAGCCGGTGACCGCCGCGCTGGCGGGCGAGAGCAACGGCCGGTTCTCTCCGGACGGCAAAGAGATTCTCTTTGTAAGCGCGCGCGATGCGGTTTCCCAGGTCTATCTGGCGGATTTTGACGGAAGCAGCGGGAATGTGGGTCCGGCGCGGGCGCTTACCCATCTCTCCTCCGGCGCGGGGGGCGCCCTCTGGTCCACGGATGGGGCGTCCATCCTCTTCACCTCTTCCGTGTATCCCGGCTGCACGGGCGCGCCGGCGGAGGCAGACGCGTGCAATGCCCAGCACCAGAAGGATCAAGCTGACTCGCAGGTCAAAGCGCAGATCTGGACGCACTTGCTCTTTCGCCACTGGGATCACTTCACGGGCGAGACACACAGCCACTTGTTTCTGGTCGCCGCAGGCGGCGGCGACGCACGCGATCTTACTCCCGGGGTCGACCGCGACATCCCTCCCTTCGCCCTGGGAGAGCCGACTGGCTATGCTTTCTCTCCCGACAGCAGTGAGATTGCCTTTGAGTGGAACACAGACCCGGATCCGGCGATCAGCACAAACAGCGATATCTTCACCCTGAACCTCAAGGATGCGAATGCCAAGCCGGTCCGCATCACGAATAGCCTGGGCGGAGACTTTACGCCTCGCTACTCACCGGATGGCAGGTACATTGCCTTTCGCTCGCAGGCCAGGGCCGGCTACGAGAGCGACCGCTTCCGGCTGATGCTCTATGACCGGCAGAGCAGAAAGGTCCAGGAGGTGCTGCCGGAGTTCGATCGCTGGGTGGACGACCTAGCCTGGGCGCCCGATTCGCAGATGATTTACTTCGTCAGCGGCGTCGAGGGCGAAGAGCCGGTCTTTCGTATCGACACCGCCGGTCACGGGTTAGCCCAACTCACCGCGCGCGGCACCTATGGCGATCTCCATTTCACGCAGGATGGAGAGAGGCTGGTGCTGGCCAGAGCCACGCTTCGTCAACCGGCCGAGATCTATGAGCTGCGGCCAAAAGAGCCCGTCAAGGTTCCCGAGGCAGCTCCGGTCCACCGGCAGGAGGGTGTCGAGGCCGGCAAGTCTCTGCTGCGGCAGGACCAGCTTACCCATCTGAACAGCGAGCTGGTAGCCGAGCTGGACCTGCCGGAGATGGAGAGCTTCTGGTTCACCGGCGCGCAACGCACCCGCGTCCAGGGCTTCCTGCTCCGGCCGCCGAACTTCGATCCGCAAAAGAAATATCCGGTTAAATTTTTGATTCATGGCGGCCCGGAAGGCGATTGGGGCAACGATTGGAGCTATCGCTGGAACCCGGAACTCTTCGCGTCCAGCGGATACGTGGTGGTGATGATCAACCCGCGCGGCTCTACTGGTTATGGGCAGGCCTTCATCGATGGAGTGAACGGCGACTGGGGAGGAAAACCGTATATCGACCTCATGCGCGGGCTGGATCATGCGGAGGCCCGGTATCCGTTCATCGACAAGCAGCGCGAATGCGCCCTGGGGGCCTCCTATGGTGGATATATGGCCGATTGGATCCTTGGCCACACGACCCGTTTCGCCTGCATCGTCAGCCATGACGGTGTCTTCGACCCTCAGGGCTTCTACGGCTCGACCGACGAGCTCTGGTTCGCCGAGTGGGAGTTCAAAGGGACTCCCTGGAGCGAAGCCGGCAGACTCAGCCACGATCTCTACCGGCGCTGGTCTCCCATGCTCTTCGCCGCCAATTTCAAGACGCCGACTTTGATCATTCATAGCCAGCGGGACTACCGGATCGACGTCTCCCAAGGGATGGAGCTGTTCACCACGCTGAAGCGCATGGGCATCCCAGCCGAGATGCTCTACTTTCCGGACGAAGGCCATTGGGTGCTCAGGCCGCAGAACAGCCGGCTTTGGAATCAGACGGTCAGCGACTGGTGCAACCTTTACACCAGGACAGCGGAAAATCCGGCGGAGACGCGGTCTCCCTGAGCTGTGTTTCGAGCCAGCGGGCTTCCGGTCCGGCTGTCATTCCAGGTTGGGAGAAAGAGTATGGCCGTACGAAGCCGGGTCCGCAAGGCAGCTGAACCTTTGGAGGAGAGCGCGCTTTACGAGTACGCCGTCAAGGCTCTGGGCCGCAGAATGCGGACGATCGCCGAGCTGGAGCGCCTGATGCGCGGCAAGGTCGAACCCGGGGAAGCGGGGGAGAACAAGATTGCCTCGGTGGTGGCTCGCCTGAAGGAGTATCGCTACCTGGACGACCGATCGTTCGCTTCTGTCTACACGAGGCTTCGCCAGGAGAACCAGGGCTTTGGCAAGCGGCGCGTCCAGCAGGAGCTCTCGCGGAAAGGAGTCGATCGCGAAGTGATTGCCGGCGCACTGGAGGCAGCCTACGGAGGTGCGAGTGAAGAAGAACTGGCCCGCCGGTATCTTGAGCGCAAACGGATCGGGAAGCCCGGGAGCCCGAAGGAGACTGCAAGGCTCATACGCCGGCTGGTCACGGCGGGATTTTCCATATCCGTGGTATCAAAAGTTCTCAGGAGCTGGCAGGTCGAGGTTCAGGAGGACGATCTGGCTATGCCGCAGGAGCCCGGCGAGCCATAGGCCCTGGGTCAGGCTGTGATCGGACGGGAGGCTCCGTCGCGCGGGGATTGGCAGCGCGAATTTTTGAGACTACAAATAATGCGTAAGCCCGCCGGCGGCATTCAGGGGCGGCGGTCTCCGGTCCGCGCCGGGCGCGCAGGGAATGCATCCAAAGGGATGCCCTGTTCGTATGGTGAGTGGAGGGCAGCAAATTTATGCGATGCGGGCGTAACCTTGCAGCCCTTCCTCACTCTTACACTGTGGCGGCCTCATGAAGTGCAGCGATAATGGACAGGGCAGTTCTCCTGTGGATGGGGTTCCCAATCGTCTGCAGCGGCATTCGCGGTGTCCTGACGGGACGCCGCAGGCGCCGATGGACAGATGTACCGGGGAACCAGGCTTGAGTAAGCCCGGAACCGGGAACGCTTGAGCACGATGAGGATCTGAACCGGAGCAAGCAGCTTTTGCCTGCCGGGGCGGATGAGATAGCCATAGCAAACGCAATTCGATAGCGTCACAGTTGAGGGCGAACCTGCTATGACTGTGATCCAAACCAGCGACTCTCCTCAACCCAGGACTGGGAAACCAGCCTGACAATCGATTTAGAAAGGTCAGCCAATGAACAACAGCGTAAAGACTCTCGTCCTCACGGCGGCGGTCACCGGCCTTCTCGGCGGCACCACTGCCCGTCTGCAAGCCCAGCCGACATCCAATGGCAACGCAACGGCGAGCAGCAACGCCGGAATCCTGGCGCATTGGACGCAGAACGATCAAGCCACGACCAAGCACTCCTGCAAGGGCAAGAATGACTGTAAAGGCCAGGGTGGCTGCAAATCGAGCGACAACGGCTGCAAGGGAAAGAACAGCTGCAAGGGTAAAGGGGGCTGCGCCACTGACGGCTCCAAGATGCCGTAGTTTTCAGACCTGAAGCCGTTCTTCCGTCGAGGGCCGCCGGTGCGCCGCCGGCCCTCCCTTCAGGGCTTTCCGTGCCGTGTCCTAACCAGGGATGCTGCGGAACGGAGTCTGCCAGGGCGGAGCACGCGGCAATCTCCCCTTTCTGATTCACTTCCAGCCGGGACCGAATCATATGCCAGGAAATCGCTTCAACGGATTCAGCGAGCACGGGGTGGGAATCGGCCTGCGCATTCCTCATTACCAGCACATCCTGAGTCACAATCCCGCTGTGGACTGGTTCGAGATCATCTCTGAGAACTACATGATCGACGGCGGACGCCCGCTTCATGTTCTCGACCAGATCCTGGAACAGTACAAGGTGGTTCAGCACGGCGTCTCCATGTACTTCGGATCTGCCCAGTCTCTCAATCGAGAACATCTGAAGCGGCTCAAGGCGCTGGTGCAGCGTACCAGGACTCCCTGGCTCTCCGACCATCTCTGCTGGGGCAGCGTGGACGGCAGATATACGCATGATCTCCTGCCGATCCCATACACCTTCGAAGCCGTGCGAGTGACGGCGGAGAAGGTACGCCAGGTCCAGGACTATCTTGAGATTCCGGTCGTGGTGGAGAACGTCAGCAGTTATGCGGAATTCCATGAGTCGGAGATGACGGAGTGGGAGTTCCTCAACGAGGTGGTGGAAGCCGCGGATTGCGGAATTCTCCTTGACGTCAACAATATCTACGTCTCATCGCAGAACCACGAGTTCGATCCCTTTGTCTATCTCAACAGCGTTCCGGCGGAGCGGGTAGCCCAGATTCATATTGCCGGGCACTCGAAATACGAAAAGTACATCCTGGATACGCACGATCATCCGGTGATTGATCCCGTCTGGAACCTCTACGGCCGAGCCATCGAGCGCTGCGGCTACACGCCCACTCTGCTCGAATGGGATGACCGGATTCCTACGTTTGACGAGGTGCACGCCGAGGCGCTCAAGGCCAACCGGTACTTGAGCCGTGCCGCCGGGAGGTTTCCGGTTCCGGCGGAGACAGCCCAGAGAGCTGGCCATGTGGAGATCGCTCGATGAGCCTGTTGGATACCGAACGCAGGATGGCCGCCGCCGTGATGCGTCCTTTGACGACGCGCTGGGGCATGCAGAAGCGCACCGCGGAGGGCGGGAGCACGGCGGAAGAAGCGGCCGGCTTTATCAAGCCCAACGCGCGGCTGAGCTCTTTCGATCGCCTGGAGATCTACAACCGGCAATATTGGTTCCGCGTGCTATCCATCCTGGCGGAAGACTTTCCCGCTCTCGAAGCGGCGCTGGGCAAAAAGCGCTTCGAGAAGCTCTCTCGCGCATACCTTGAGCAGAATCCCTCGCGATCCTTCACCCTGCGAAACCTGGGGTCGAAGCTCGAAAGCTGGCTTCGCGCCAATCCGCAGTGGGCGGGCGAACAGTACGACGTGGCGATCGAAGTCGTGCAACTGGAGTGGGCCTATGTCGAGGCCTTTGATAACGGAGAAGAGCCCGCTCTCACGCTGGCCGATCTAGCCGGGCTTGACGCCGGCTCGCGCCTTTCGCTCCAGCCCCATGTCCGTCTTCTGGACCTGAACTTCGCGATCGATGATTTCATCATCGAGGTGCATCGCAGGCAGGCGACCGCCGGCGTCTCCAGCAATGCGATGAGCGAGATGGGCGGGGGCAAGCGGCAGAGACGGATGGATGGCGTTGACCGCAGCAAGACGAAACTAGCCGTTCACAGGTTCGAGCACTGTGTCTACTACAAACGCCTTGCGCCGGAGGCATATCACCTGCTCGCAAGCTTGCAGAGCGGCCTCCCTCTGGGAGATGCGCTGGAGAGAGCGTTCGAGAGCAGCGAGATCTCTCCGGAGGCTCAGGCGGCGCTGATTCAAGAGTGGTTCTTGAACTGGGCGGAGCTGGGCTGGTTCTGCCGCCACCGGCGATCCGGGACAGCGGCCGGAGCCGGCCAAGAGGAAGAGCTTCATGCCGAATAGCCGGTTGCTCGATCGGGCCTGCGGAGTTCACGCTCTCTTTATAAGAATGGCCTCCAGCCTGGAGTCGCCCTTTCTCCTGCTGGTTCGCCTCTATTGGGGATGGCAGTTCTCCCAAGCCGGCTGGGGGAAGCTGCATAGACTGCCGCAGGTCACGGAGTTCTTCGCCAGCCTGAATATCCCGATGCCGGGGTTGAATGCCGCCCTGGTCTCGGGGATGGAGTTCGCCGGAGGCATCCTGTTGATCCTGGGCCTGGCATCCCGCCTGACGGCGCTGCTGCTGGCCTTCGATATGCTGGTTGCCTATCTCACGGCGGACCGGGCGGCGCTCCAGTCGGTGATCCCCGATCCCGGCAAGTTCTATACCGCAGATCCCTATACCTTCCTCTTCGCCAGTCTGCTGATCCTGATCTTCGGGCCGGGCCGATGGGCGGTCGATGCCCTCCTGCGATCCCGCGAAAGACAACCTGCGGCTGTGCCTGCCTGAGTGCAGGGCCACGGCGCTGCTGATATTCTCCAGGGAATCGGCTGTAAGCCGCGGAGGGAGAGCGTTTGCCGCGTGTTTTGCAGGTTACCCCGGCGGGAAGCGGTTTGATCCGGGCGGTCCGCCGATCCTTTCTGATCGGAATGCTCGCTTGCCTGGCCATGCCCATGGCGGAAGGCGCTCAGCTGAAGCAGAGAACTGCGGAGGCGTTTGACCGCTACGTCGCGGCGTCTGAAGGACGCATGCAGCAGGAGATTCGCGAGGGGCCGTTCCTGTTCATCGATGCGCTGCCGGCCGATCGCCGCACTGAAGCTTACGCGCAGCTTGCCGAAAGACAGATCCTGGTGAACCAGGCAAACGGGAAGGAGGACGGCCGGCCCGTCAAGATCCCCGACGGACTGATTCACGATTGGATCGGAGTGCTCTACATTCCGAAGGCCTCCTTGACGCAGACCCTGGAGATCGTTCAGGACTACAGCAACTACCAGGAGTTTTATAAGCCTGAAATCCGCCGCTCGAAAATCCTGCAACAGGAGGGAGAGACGTTCAAGGTGTTTCTCCAGCTGTATAAGAAGTCCCTGGTGACCGTGGTGATCAATGCCAATTTCGATGTCAGCTTCCGGCGGCTCGGGACAGATCGCGTGGTAAGCGATGCCTATTCCACGCGGCTTGCTGAAGTGGAGAATGCCGGGCAGGAGAATGAACGCGAGATGCCGGTGGACGATGGGCATGGCTATCTCTGGCGCATCATCAACTACTGGCGGTTCGAAGAGAGAGACGGCGGTGTGTACGTGCAGTTGGAGTCGATCGGGCTGAGCCGCGGAGTGCCGGCCATCATTGGGTGGCTGGTCAACCCGCTGCTGGAGAGCATTCCGCGCGGAACCATTACGAGCCTGCTCGGCGCCACGCGACGGGCAGTCGTCAGGCGCCGCCCGGCGGCGCAATCTTCGACGATGCCCTGAGAATCGCAGCAAATCGCTTTGGAGGATCGACGCCTCTGCGCCCGAGAGCGGAGCGTGTTTGACCCGAGCGAAGACGGCGGATAAGATCCGCAGCGTTGAGAGAAGGGAAACAGAGAGCGTGCGGCTTCAGAGATTGTGGATGGTGCTTCAGAGATCGTTGACGGGGCTTCAGAGATTGTTGACGGATTGTGGCGTGTTGTTTTTGGCTGCCGTCCTGGCATTGGGATTTCATGGAGTATCGAGAAGCCAGGTGGCGCCAACTGCCGGGAGCGCCGCGGGAGCCGCTTCTCCCGCGAGTCCACCTCCCGGGATAACGGCTCCCTTTCAGGCGCACACGATCGCCACCGGCATTCTCGGCGGCTATCAGGTCCTGGCAACCGATATGAACCATGACGGCAAGATCGATCTGATCGGGTTGGGTACGCAAGGCGAGTCGCTGACGTGGTACGAGAACCCCTCATGGACTCCTCACGCGATTCTGCCGCTTCCGCGCATGATCAATGTGGATGCCTCGGATCTGGATGGGGACGGGATTCCCGAACTTGCGGTAGCGTACGGCTTCAGTTCGAATCCGGCGAAGGCGGTTGGGAATCTTGCGATTCTGCACTGCGATTCCAAGGGCCAATGGACGGCCAAAGAGATCGACCGCGTGCCGACGGCGCATCGCGTCCGGTTTGCCGATCTGGAAGGGAACGGCAAGAAGGTGCTGATCGTGGCGCCGATTATGAATGCACAGTCGACCGGCTTTACCGACCCGGCGAACCTTCCTACCCCGCTGCTCATGTATCGGCCTCAAGAGTGGAAACGGGAGGTGATCACTGAAGAGAACCGGGGTGTGGTTCATGGACTTCTGCCTTACGATTGGTTTGGCAATGGAAGGCAGGACATTCTGACGGCCGGGTATAGCGGAGTATTTGTTCACAGCTACGGCAAAGACGGGAGATGGACGCGGACGGAGATTGCCCAGGGAAGCCCCGCTCCCTGGCCGCATGGCGGGGCAGGCGAGATTGCCGTAGGAAAGATCAGGGGCAAGCAGTTCTTCGTCACCGTGGAGCCGTTCCACGGCAACATGGTGGTTGTGTATATGCAGGACTCGGCGGGGCACTACCAGCGGCACGTGATCGATACCGCCCTGCTGAACGGCCACTCTCTGACGCTGGTGGATGTCGATGGCGACGGCATTCCCGAGATCGTCGCCGGAGGCAGTGGGAGCCGGGCCAACCTCTTCTTCTATAAAGCTACGGACGCTACCGGCCAGAACTGGCAGAAGATGCTGATGGACAATGATATCTCCGCCCAGAGCTGCGTGACGGCAGATATCCGTAACAGTGGCAAGAGGAGCGACGTCGTCTGCATGGACGCGCGACCGCCCAACGCTTTGAAGTGGTACGAGTACACGGGCAAGCCTCAGTAGGGCGGGAGGGGGAATCAGACTCTCGATCGGGCGGCGGCCCGCAGGCTCCGGTCCGCAAATGCGCCGGCACAGATCGCGAGGCAGTAGGCGACGATGTCCCACACGGAAAAGAAGCGGCCAAGGAGCAGGGCGCCCGGCAGCGTGAGCCGGAAGGCGTCCAGAGCCGGCGAGCGAAGGAGTTTGACGAACTCAACCGCTGTCGCGAGAGACCCGGCAAGCACGGCGGCTGCCGGGATGGACTGCGGAAGAAGCGCCGAGACGATCCAGTAGATCATCAAGGCCCAGAGCGTCGAGCCGCCGTATTTGACGAGGAAATGCGGCAAGCCGAGCGATGCGAATCGGACTGCCAGGCCGGCTGCGGCGGTCACAAGCATAAGCGCCAGAGAGAGTCCGGCGGGGCGGGAAGGAGCCGGATTCAATGCAGAGAATGACACTGCGGCTGCGCCTGCTCAAGAGATGGAACCGGCCGGCTTCTGGCCGCTGACTCGGGGACGAGCGCGCGGACAAATCCAACGCTTTCCCATTTGTATCACCGTACTTCCCTTACAAAACGAGGAGGACTACGAGATGACGAGGACGATCTTGCCGTGGGCCTGTCCCCGTTCCGCTTCCTGGTGGGCCTCCCTGATCTGCTCCAGAGGCAGCGTTTTGGCGATCGGGATGATGAAGCTCCCCCGGGCCACATCCTCGGCCAGTTCGTAAAGCCTGGAGGCATCCGGACGAGACATCAGCGGAGCCACACGCACGTTGTACTTGCCGGCGTCTTTCGGAGCGCCGAGCACGGAGCCGAAGACCCCGCCTGGCTTGAGGATCTTCAGCGCGCGGGCGGCCACCGTTCCGCCGACAGTGTCTGCGACTGCATCGAGATCGTGGAGCTTCTCCAGCTCCTTCTGGTCGTCGACGGCGACTACCTGATGAGCGCCAAGAGCCTGCGCCTCAGCCATCTGGCTCTCGCGCACGCCGGCGATGACCTTGGCTCCGTGCTGCAGGGCTACGTGGACCGCAGTTCTTCCCACTCCGCCCAGCGCCCCCAGAATGAGCACGGTTTGTGCCGGTTCGATCTTCACGGCGCGTTCGATCAGCTGGGCTCCCGTCAGGGTTACGAGCGGCAGGGCGGCCGCCTGCTCAAAGCTGAGAGCATCCGGAATAGGAGCCAGAACATCCGCCTTCGCCGTCGCGAGCTGAGCGTAGGTCCCGTTGGCCAAGCCCATCACTCGCTGCCCCTTTGCAAAGCCGACGACTCCCTCTCCCGCTCGCTCGACCTCGCCGGAGAGATCGCGGCCCAGAATGGCCGGCAACTCCACGTCGATCCTTCCCTTGGTTGCGCCGCTGCGGATCTTCCAGTCGATCGGGTTGACGCTGGTCGCCCGCATGCGCACCAGCACTTCACCGGCGCCCGGCTCCGGGTCTTCTACCTCTTGCAGTCGCAGGTTTTCTGCGCCGCCGAACTCATCCAGGATCACAGCCTTCATGGAGTTCTCCTCTCTGCAGCTACGATGGTTGCTCCACAGATCGAGTTTCTTTGGCCCGTGCGGCGGCCGCAGGCAGCCGCAGGAAGCACTTGTGAGACTCCGCGCATCCCAACAGCAGACTCAAGTGGAAGTGGGTGCTATGCAGAGGCGAGAGTTTCTATCCGGTTCGGCCGCGGCTGCGTTCTTTTCGGCTAGCTCCCTGGCGAGGGGACAGGCTCAGCAGATGGCGGCTCCTTTTCCGCGCGAGACGGAGTCCTCGTCGGCCGGCGCGGCGGGGCGCATACCCCGTGTGACCAGCGCGGGTGAAATGCGGGGAGAGATGCTCTATCGCGAACTGGGCGCGACCGGCGTCCAGGTCTCAGCCATCGGTCTGGGCGGCTCGCATCTCGGCCAGGCCACGGTGTCTGAAGACCTGGCGGTTCGCTTGATTCACGAAGGACTCGACCGAGGAATCAACTTCCTGGACAACTCCTGGGATTACAACGAGGGCCGCAGCGAGATGCGCGTCGGCAAGGCGCTCTCGCAGGGAGGGTACCGGCAGAAGGCCTTCGTCATGACGAAGATCGACGGCCGGACGAAGGAGCTGGCCGCGAGCCAGATCGATGAATCGCTCAGGCGCCTGCAGACGGATCATGTTGACTTGCTGCAGCATCACGAAGTGATCCGCTATGACGATCCCGACCGCATCTTCAGCGAAGGCGGAGCGATGGAAGCGGTCGTCGCAGCCAGGGCGGCAGGCAAGGTGCGATTCATCGGGTTCACCGGACACAAGGATCCCCACATTCACCTCTACATGCTGGAGGTGGCGCGGCAGCACGGCTTCCATTTCGATACGGTGCAGATGCCGGTCAACATCATGGACGCCCATTTCCGCAGTTTTGCGCAGCTCGTCGTGCCCGAGGCTCTCAAGGAGAGGATTGGAGTGCTCGGCATGAAGTGCTTCGGAGGCGGCGTGATTCTCAAGAGCAATGCGGTCGAGCCCATGGATTGCCTGCATTATTCGTTGAACGTGCCCGTTTCTGTCGTGATCACCGGCATCAACTCCAATGCATTGCTCGACCAGGCGTTTGCCGCAGTGAAGTCCTTTCAGCCGATGGATGAGGCGAGTGTCTCGTCGCTGATCTCGAAGACGCAGGAAGCGGCGTTGAATGGCAAATACGAGCTGTTCAAGACGACATCGCACTTCGACTCGACGGCGCGGCATCCTGATTGGCTCGGTGCCGATACCCCGGCGGTGCAGAAGCTGGCTCCGCAGCTCCCGGGTTGAGCTTCAGAGTTCATCTGCGCATTCTCTTCGTTCCGGCATCTCTGCAGGTGAAAACGTCCCACCGCTGCAGCCGCTCTTATCTCCTCAGAATCTGCAGATCGACGGCGGAGGTCGGTGCGGTGCTGGCCGAGCCCGTCGTATCGCAGACCGGCCGCTGAAGAAGGCGCAGAGTGCCTTTCTCATCTTCAAAGGCCATGCCGTAGGTGGAAGCACCGACGAAGACTCCCCAGCTTTTCGGAACGGCGGTAAGGCATCCGGAGAGGCTGCTGAATTGATCCTGGGCGTGTACAGGAGAGGCCGTAAGATGATCGCGCAAAGATGCTCCGCAG
>DASYYO010000150.1:0-6678 GCA_035933805.1 Acidobacteriaceae bacterium
ACGCAGGTGTATTTGCCACCCGGAAAGATTCCCTCACACTCGTTGTAGGTTCCCGGCGCCTTGGAGAAGTTAGTCACTTTCCCGGTCTTCAGATCGATCCCCATCACCGAGGCCAGGCCCTTGGGCTCGTAGCAGGTAAACGTCATCTTGGTGTCGTTGTCGTAGAAGTCCTGCGCTTCCAGTGTGCAGTTGCTGTCATGACTCTCATAGACCGTCTTTTTATTGATAAGCCGCGGGACGCCGCCGGAGAGATCCAGATCTGCTACCTCGAGCCGTGAATAGCCCTTGGGCATATCAGGGAACTGGGCGGGAAGCTCGGAAAACGAGATCTTCAGGCTCTTCTTCGAAAGGGCCGCGCCCTCGCTCATCTTGTTGCCCAAGCTGATCGGTTTTGACCCGGGCTTCCGGCTGAGATACCAGAGCTCATTGTCCCTCGCCCGGCTGGTATGGATGTCGGTGAACTTTTCCGGGCCGATCAGCAGATAGTCTCCGTTCGAAAAGTGCATGACGCGGAGAAAGGCAGCCCCGGGAACATTACAGGTGAGGCAGCGGATGATGCGGGTCTTGAGATCGATCACAAAAGCATCGCCGAAACTCTTATCCATAAAGGCAATGCGCTGATTGTCGGGCGAGATATCGGCCCGCTCTCCGAAGTGCGTGAGCACTTCCATATTTTTCGGCAGATCTTCAAGCGGGCTGCCCGGCTTGCGTTGTGCGTACAGCGGCATTGTGAGCAAGGTGAGGATGAGCAAGGCTTTCATCGAGAGAATTCGGCTCCTTTTGCGGGTGCTCGACCAAACGTGGGAGATTGCGACGTTCGGGCGCAATCGTGTGTGGATGCTGAATGGATGCTTGTGCTGCTACGCATGGAGAGCACAGTGTGCATACCCCCGGCGCTTTTGCGAACCCTGATCCGCGCCCGGCCCAAAACGCCAGGATGTCTTTGAAACCGAGCCGGAGGGAATCGCACGCCGATATTCTGCGCGCGATTTCCCTCCGGCCCGGTCGCTCAAAAGATCAGCTTCATCGCAGCCTGAAGAATGCGCGGATCCTGCGCCGTCGTGATCTGGCCGAACTTGCTCGACGCTATGCTGGAGATGGGACCGTTGAAGTTGGGATGATTGAAGAGATTGAACGCCTCCACGCGCGCATCCAGAGTCCACCGTTCGTGCAGGGCGAACTCCCGGCTGAGCGCGCTGTCGATATCCGTGTAGGCCGGCCCGCGCAAGCTGTTGTGCGCCGCATCCCCAAAGGTGCCTAAGGCATTCGGTGTATAGAGCGACGGATTGACATATTGATAGAGCTTCGTTGTGTGGCCCGCGCCCGTGTACTTGGTCAGCGACGCGACATTGGGCCGGTCCAGACCGATGCCGGTCAAGGAGTTGTCTTTTCCGGTCTGCGGGTTTACCGGGAGACCGCTCTGGTAGCGAACCAGCGGGGCGATCTGCCAGTTATTGAGGATGTGCGAAACCCATCCTCCATGTCCGAACTGGCTGGAGTAGACCATGCTGATGTTGACGATATTCGGCGAGTCGTAGGTGCACGGACCGTAATCCCCCTGGGGATTGGCGGGGTTCTCAATCACACCCTCTGTTCCCAGGGTGGTCTCCGGAGCGATGCCCAGGCACTTCGACCAAGTGTAGTTGCCGAGAACAGTATAGTTGTGGGCAAAGCGATGCTCGACTGAGGCAAGGAGCCCGTTGTAATTGGCGTTGATGCCGTCGTCAGCTTCAATCACAGTCGAGTAGTACTTGCCGGCGTTGGGATTCGCCCGGGAAAGAACCCGTCTCGCCTGCGTATTTTTCGTGGTCGAGCAGGGCTGGCCGGAGCAGGTCCCGGGAATGTAGACGGCAGGGTTAACCTCGTTTCCTATCCACAAATGGGAGGTCTTGTTGCCCAGATAGGAGAGCGAGAATACCCAGTTATCGCTGAACTGATGCTGCACGCTCGCATTCCATTGAGCCATGCTCGTGGGCTGGATGTGCGTGGGCAGATAGTCATAGGTTGTCGCCAAAGTGAAGGCAACGTCCTTTCCCGGAGGATACTGCAAGGGGAAGGGATTGCCTCCGGGGATATTTCCCCACGGATTGCTGAACTGGTAGGGACCGCTGGTATTGCTGATCTGGGTGCCGTACGGAGGATTTTCGGCGTTGACACGGTACGTGATAAACGTTGCTGTCGAGTCGAACAGATAGGCTCCGCCCACACGCAGCGTTGTCTTCCCTTCTCCATCCGGGTTGTAGACGATCCCAAGGCGAGGAGAGAGGTTCGTCCACTTGTCATGAGTAAATGATTTGGTGACTCCCGGATCTCCGTAGTAGAACGAGCCCGGAGGCGCGTTGATGAACACCTTGCTGGTCTGGCCTGCATCGAAAGCTGCACGGGAAAATGTGCTGCCGCGGTTGAAATAGTCATGGGCAGGCAGCATGGGCTCCCAGCGCAGGCCGGCGTTGATCACCAGCTTGGGAGTCATGTGGTAGGTGTCCTGAACATACGCCTCGACCAGCGTCTGCCGCAGGGCGTTGAGCTGGGGGAGGCTCTGCGTGTACTGATACATGGTTCCGGTCAGAAAATCGAGCAGCGGATCATTGCTGTACCGGCCGTCAAAGCTGAACGTTCCGTTGTCCTGGTAGTGATTGTTCTGATTATCCTGCAGGCGGAAGATGTCCACGCCGAAGGCGATCTGGTGCTTACCCCGCAGGATGTCCACGTCGTCGGCCTCCTGGTAGCTGGTCGTGCTGAATGTTCCCAGCGCGCCAATTCCGCTGCCCACGTTAAAGCCGCCGTTGTTCACCGAGACCTGCAGATAGTCCTTGGTTCCCTGGTATATGTTCTTCACTCCCAGCGCCTGAGCATTGAAGCCGCTGGTATTCGGACCGCGATCGTCGGAGCGGTGCCCAACCGTGAAATGGAACGAGTTTACCGTGGAGGCGCTTAAGGTGTAGGTGTCGCCCAGAACGAAGGTTTGGGCCCGCTCCACATTCCCCGAGACCGCCGTCACCAGAATGTCATGGGGATCAAAGTAAGCCCTGAGGGAATAGCCGTCGAGAAAGTACCGGCCGTAAAGCGCATGCTTTGGACTGATCGTCCAGTCGACGCGCCCTACATATTGGGATTCATTGGAGTGCACGGGTACCCCCCAGGCAGCCTTGCCGCATGGATCGGAGGTCTGCGGCAGATACTTCGCCAGGGCAACCGCTGCAGGATCAAAACGGCTCGGACTGATGTGGTCCCCTGTCAATGGGAGCCCGGTCGATGGGTCCCGAATGACGCGCGCCACGTGATTGGCCTGACAGCCGGCTCCATCGAGCGTGCTGAAATCGCCGTTCAACGCGGCGGCTGTAGGAACAAAGGCTGTGCTGGCGGTAGGATCCTGACGGATATTCGACTGCTGGAAGCCGCCAAAGAAGAAGAGCTTGTCCCGAATGATCTTGCCGCCGAGAACGCCTCCAAACTGGTTTCTCTTCAGATGATCTTGCGTCGGCGCGAAGTAGTTGATCGCATTGGCGTCGGAATTCCGGAGGAATTCAAAGAGATCGCCGTGCAACTGGTTTGATCCGGATTTCGTGACGACGTTCACGACGCCGCCGGGGTGCAGGCCGTTCCTTGCCGGCAGGCTGCTGGTTTCCACGCTGAACTCCGCCAACGCGTCAGGAAAAGGAAAGGGCATGTTGACGTTGGTGAAGTTATCGTTATTGTCTCCCCCGTCCAGCAGATAATTGGTGCCGTTTCCCGGACCGCCGGCGATGGAGATCGACTGCGAGCTGAAGAAGCTCTTGCTGCCGGTATTGGTTCCGTCACTATGGTTGACCGAGGCTCCGGAGATGGTAATGAGCTGGGTTGGATCGCGGCCATTGAGCGGCAGATCCACCATGCGGCGCTGGTCGATCACCTGGGAGATGGTGTTCTGCTGCGTCTGCACCATGCTCGCGTTGGCCTGCACCTCCACCTTTTCCGCGACCTGGCCGACCGTCAAGCTTACGTTGATCTGGACATTGTCATTCACCTGCAAGCGAATGCCGCTCTGCACGTAGGTCTGAAAGCCGGGGGCGGTCACTTCCAACTGGTAGGCCCCGATGGGAAGATTGGGAACGGTATAGATGCCATCTGTGTTGGTAACCACATTGTGCACGATACCCGTGTCAACGGCGGTCATCTTGATCTGGGCGCCGTTCACCACCGCGCCCGCCTGGTCGACAACCCGGCCGGTGACGGAAGCGATGGCAACTGCCTGAGCGTGCAGCGCAGGCGCCTTGCCCAGGACGCCAAACACCATCAGCAGGCTCAACAATGCGATGAATTTTCTTAACTCGCGAATCATGACGAACTACGACCTCCTCAGAAATTGAACTGCAAGTGCAGGGTTGCCTCGCAGAGAGCATTCATCCACTCCCTCGATCCAGCATGGAGGCTTGGCCCTGATACGTGTCTCCCGAAAGCGTTTTCCCAATGAACCTGTTTCTTCGGCTTCGCCACCTCCGCAGAAAGCTGTCTTTCCTCGCGCGTCCAAGACCCTATTGCGGTCCTATGAGCCGCTTCGCATCCATCTTCCCCCGGAAAGACAGCCTCTTCTCAGAGCAAAAAATCTCACAGTGCAGTACACGGTTTTACACTATAGAGGACAAAACGAGATTCGCGCAATGTCTTCAGGAAGAAAGACGCAGCCTGGCGGTTCACTCTTCGAGTACGTCCCCCGGATGTCCAGGAGCGGTGGCTTGGCTGGAAGACGGCTACGTACCGGATTGGTGATTCTGGATCGCGAGTTGCAGGATCTCCGCCAGGTGCATCGCGCGCCGGCCGGTTGATTGAAAGATCTGTTCACGACAACTGAATCCGTCAGAGACGATCAGAGTATCTCTTCCCGCTTCGCGAACCGCGGGCAGGAGCACCCTTTCCCCGATCGCCTGGGAGACGGAATACTTCTCTTTCTCAAAGCCGAAGGGGCCGGCCATTCCGCAGCAACCGGAGTCAAGCGATTGGAGGTCCGGGTTCATCTTACGAAGCAGCGACTCTTCGTCCGTCATCTTCATCAGCGCCTTGTGATGGCAGTGGCCGTGGAGAAGGACCTTCTGGGCAAGCTGCGGAGGACGGTAGCCTGGAACGCGGCTTTCCAGGAACTCGCTGAGGAGAAAGGTCTGCCGGCGCAGCTTGTCTGCACGCTCCTCGCGGGGGAAGAGATCTTTCAACTCGTCGCGGAAAACCGAGGCGCAGCTCGGTTCCAGGATCACGATCGGCACTCCAGCGTCGATCTGCGCCGCCAGCGCCTCGAGAATGCGCTGCAAATACTCCTTGGCCTTGTCGAGCATGCCGAAGTCATAGAGCGGCCGTCCGCAGCACAAGTGGCCGCGAGGAATTTTTACGCTCAGACCAGCCTGCGTCAGCACTTCCAGGGCCGCCTGGCTCGTCTCAGGACGGTAGTAATTATTGAACGTATCTGCCCAGAGAATCACCTCGGCGCCGGCGGCTTGCGCGGAGGCGGCTTCGCGCTCCCCGCCGCAAAACGGCACCCTGCGCCTCTTTGCCCACCGTTGAAAACTCACCGGAGCAAACTGAGGCATCTGCCGCTCCGGCGCCAGGCCGAGGGCCTTCCGCAACAGTTGCTGAACTCCCGGGGCATTGCTCAAAAAGTTTGCGGCGCGCGGCGCGAACGAGGCCAGGACGGCCCACTGATCGATCATTCCGAAGGCATAGGCATGCAGCGGCCGAAGGCTGCCTTCGTAGTAGTGCGAGAGGAACTCCGCCTTGTAAGTCGCCAGGTCGACGTTCGCCGGACACTCCGACTTGCAGGCCTTGCACGAGAGACAGAGATCCAGGGACCTTTTGACCTCTTCGTTCTTCCAACCGCCGTCTACCACTTCGCCCTGGAGCATCTCAAAGAGCAGGTGCGCTCGGCCGCGGGTGCTGTGCTCCTCCTCGAGCGTCGCCATATAGCTGGGGCACATGGTTCCCCCGTCCACCTTACGGCAGGCTCCGAGTCCGATGCAGCGAGCAGACGCACTCGCGAAGGAGTTGCCGTCGGCAAGAAATTTGAAGTGCGTCTTCGGCTCGGCAGGCTTATAGTCGGCTCCCAGCCGAAGGTTCTCTGTCGGCAAATAGGCATCGACGAGCTTATGCGGGTTCAATTGGTTTTCCGGGTCCCAGACGGCCTTGAATTCAGCAAAAGCCTTCATTAACTCGGGACCGAACATCCTGGGAAGCAGCGCACCCCTGGACTGCCCATCGCCGTGTTCGCCGGAGAGCGAGCCTCCAAAGCCGATCACGAGGTCGGCCGCGCGCTCGATAAATTCTCCGTATTTGCGAATGCCCGCGTCGCTCTGAAGATCGAAGCTGACGCGCATGTGAATGCACCCATGCCCAAAGTGCCCATAGAAGGCTCCCTGGTAGCCGTACTCATCCATCAGCTTGCGAATCGCGCGAAGATAGGCGCCGAGTTTCTCTGGAGCGACAGCGGCATCATCCCACCCCTCCCACTGCGGAGCCGCCCCGGGGGCAAACGCGGCTGCACGCGGCCCCGACTCCCGCAACTGCCAGACCTTCCGCGCCTCCGCCGGCGTATAGAGCCGAAGGTTCGGCGCGCCGGCAACCTGATTTAAGCGGCCGATCAACTTCTGCGCCAGGTCACGGGCCTCGCCCGCATCGTCGGCGCCAAACTCCACCAGCACGATGCCGCGTCCTTCG
>DASYYO010000178.1:0-19455 GCA_035933805.1 Acidobacteriaceae bacterium
GGGTTGCGTTTGTCCTCCTCGACTTGGAACCACCAAAGCCATCGGACTCCGCCTCGTCTGACCCGATATTCGCTCGCAACGCCCTCCGCCCGAATCGTGTTCACAGGCCCTAGGAACAAACCTCTGGTAGAGGCTCCAAGACGTGTTATGAGGGTGGGAAGCCTCGATTTGCATAAACGCAGGGAGCAATAGCATGGCGAGCGAAACTTATTCACGACGGAACTTTATCAGGTCTGCCATTGCGGGAGCGGCGGCAGGCGCCACCGGCGGCGGCGCATGGGCGGATGCAAAGCCCGATACGCGTGATAGTGCGCAGTGCGGTTCCGTTTGGGAGAGACCTGCCAAACAAACTGGAAATAATCTCAATTTACTTGTGATTGTCAGTGATACTTTTCGTCACGACAATCTAGCCTGCTACGGCCCAAAATGGCTGGATAAGCTGGAGACGCCGAACCTGGACCGGTTCTCAGAAAAAGCTGTTACTTTTCGGGATGCTTATGCGGAGGGAATGCCGACCCTGGTAATTCGGCGCACCCTGTATACCGGCCGACGCGTCATCCCCACGCACTACTTCCGGCAGCAGGAGCAGGTCCAGTTGCCAGGTTGGCATCCCATCTACAACGAAGATGTAACGCTGAGTGAAACCCTGAACGAGGCGGGCTATACCAGCACTTTGATCAGCAGCCTCTACCACCAATTCAAACCCAGCAAGAATTTCCATCGCGGGTTTCATACCTGGCGCTGGGTGCGAGGCCTGGAATTCGATTACTACGGAACTTCTCCGCATGGCTTGCTGGACATCGGCGACCTGGTTTCGAGCGACTATCTGGCCCGTTTTCCGGGCATTCATTCCATGTTGAGCCAGTACAAAGCCAATCGGAATCTCTGGCAACAGCACGGGGAATCCGTCGGGCAGTTGACGGCGCAAGAGGCCATTCGCTGGTTGAATGACAACCACGGTCAGCGGCCATTCTATCTGCAGGTGGAGTTCTTTAATCCTCACGAGCCGTGGGATCCGCCAAGGCGTTTTTTAGAAAAATACATGGCAAATGCCAGCGGTCCGAGTTTCATTGAGCCCCCCTACGATACGGTTCCGCTTTCAGATGAGATCAAGACGCGGTTCCGTGCCAACTATGCGGGCGCAGTAAGCTGCGTCGACAACTGGATCGGAAATCTACTCGATACGATCCAGCAGTTTGGATTATTTGAAAACACGGTGGTCGTATTCATGTCCGATCATGGCGCCATGCTGGGCGAGCGTGGCCAGTTTCTCAAAGGGCCTGATAAGCTGCGCGGCCAGGTAACTCATATTCCGCTGTTGGTCCAAACGCCAGGAAATCCATACGCGGGAAGGAAGGTTCCCGGCTTTGTTCAGGTGCCCGATGTGATGCCCACACTGTTGAGCCTGCTGGATCTGAAGCCGCCTTCACGAGTGACGGGCACGAATGTATGGCCGCTCGTGACGGAAGAAAGCAAGAAGGTGCGGGACAGCGTGGTGCACACTTACGGCTGGGTGGGAGCAGTTCGCAACCACGAGTGGTCTTACAGCGAAATTTGGCAACCGGAAGCTTACCAGGAGCAATTCCATGTCTCGCCTGGAACACCCGTGGCAATCTACAAGCCGCAGCTATATAACCTGGAGCAAGATCCAAAGGAATTGACGGATGTTGCGGAGAAATATCCAGACATAGCCCGGCAGATGTCTGCCATGATGAAAGACTATATAGCTCCCGGTCAGGGCATGACGTCAGGGAGCTTCAACGAGAAGGAAAGCCTCGATACGTCGCTCGGACTTGATGCAAAGTAGTCTCTCCATAGAAATGAGATAGATGGGTTTACGAGTGACTTGGAGAGCCGCATACGAGCGGGGTGCGATGAACCGCGACGATTATGAAATACCAATCGATTCAGATTAGGAAATCGGCGTTGCCCTACGGCAGCCCTCTAAATCTGCGTCAGCTCAAGGAGAGATCGATGCTTAAATGGCTCAAGCGTTTCTGGATTAGCGTCGCAGTGTCCGTGATGATGGTTTGTACGTGTCTGACGAAACACGTGGCAGCGGCTCCCCGGGAAGGTCCGGTCGATCAAGATCAGGGCAAGCCAAATGTGCTGGTTGTTGTGATGGATGATGTGGGCTACTCGGACCTGGGTTGTTACGGGGGAGAAATTCATACTCCCAACATTGATAGCCTTGCTCGCGATGGGCTCCGTTACATCCGGTTTGATACGAATGCCGTGTGCTCGGCGTCGCGCGCGTCGCTGCTGACGGGCCGCAATTCACAGAGTGTCAAGATGGGGTTCCTGGCGGCAGCGAATACAGACAAACTGAAGATGATGGCCCATGGCCAACGGGATTCGAATGCCTCTAAGGAGCTGCTTAACGTAAATCCTGGATGGCGAGATCCCAACGACCAGTCACCGGAAAGGGGCTGGATGCCGCGAAATGCTGAGACAGTCGCTCAGGTTTTAAAGAAATACGGGTACGCGACTTGGGCAATTGGCAAGTGGCATCTGGCTCCTCAGTGGGAGGACGGTTCACAGGGTAATAATGCGGATTTTCCACTTCAACGGGGCTTTGACTATTTCTATGGGTATCGAGATGGTTGGACAGATCAGTATCGGCCAATCCTCTTCGAAAACAACTCCCGGATTCCGATTCCCGTTTACCCGTTTGGGCAGCTCCTGGCAGCAGATTTGGCCGACCATGCGATCAGCCAAATCAAGAGCCATACGGAACAACATCCGCATCAGCCCTTTTTTCTGTATCTGGCGTTTACCCAGGCCCATGCGCCTGTTCAAGTGCCTCAGTCATATGTGATCCAGTACGATGGCGCCTACGATAAGGGATGGGATGCCCTTCGCAATGAACGGCTTGTCCGCGAGAAGAAGCTGGGAGTAGTTCCGCAAGGCGCCATGCTGCCCGCAAGAAACCCGGGCGACCCGGCATGGGATAGCCTCACAGCACAGCAGAAGCGAGTGTACGCCCGGTTTATGCAGACGTTTGCCGGTTACCTGCAGTACGGCGATCAACAGTTGGGGCGTGTGCTTAACTACATGCGCTCAACGGGCATTGCGAAGAACACGCTGATTGTGCTGATTTCCGATAACGGGCCTGCAAGCGAGAACAAACCCGGAGGCTTTTACACGCCTTACGGTGATCGCACCACGGTGGCAGAGATGGACGCTCATCTGAATGAGCTCGGTGGTCCGGAGACAGAGCCTCTCTATCAGCGGGCTTGGGCGATGGCGGGAGCCACCCCCTATCGCCGATACAAGCTGTGGCCGTATTTAGGTGGAGTGCGCGATGCTCTGATCGTGGACTGGCCTGGGCACATTCAGAACAGCGGGGGAATTCGCAACCAATACGTCCATGTAACGGATATTGCGCCGACAATTCTCCAAGCAGTTGGGACGCACTTCCACGAATCCGTAAGCGGCGTACAACAAGTCCCGGTCGCCGGGCGATCTTTTTTGAAGAGCATATCGGACGCAGACGCACCATCGGCCCGAACTGTTCAATATTTTCTTTTGCTGGGCAATCGGGCGATCACATCAGGAAACTGGCGTGCGGTCGCGATGCATAAACCTGGGACGCCGTTCTCTCACGATCAATGGCAGCTCTTCGACCTCACGAATGATCCCACCGAGACTCATGATTTAGCAAAACAGGACCCTGCGAAGTTGAAGGAAATGGAGCAAATGTGGGAGGACCAGGCCGCAAAGTACGGAGCTCTCCCGCTGGCGGAATCCCCGTTCGGACGCGGGCCATCATTCTCAGATGCATTTCTTCCAAATCCGTACGACTACTAACCTGAGTTCTGCCGTGCGGGAGTATTCATGAAGCTTCCCGGATTTCATGTGATGCCAAGCCAAACGGACCGATTTGCAATCTCGATTGCAAATACTGTTCCTACCTGGAAAAGGAGCTTATCTATCCGGGCAAGCGTAGTTGGGCCATGAAGAGATCTGGCTCGCAAACGCGAAGTTGGCTCGCTCGCCGGGACATCCTTTCTATCAGCGGCTGAACGATCTTCTGGATGCGGAGAAGTTCGGTAGTGTCCAGAGTTTTTTGCACTTTCCTTAAAGGAACTCTGGGTGAAGGTTGAGGTTGGCTTACGCGACGGCGGCCTGCGCCAGCCGTTGCATATTCAAATAGCGTCTGGCGCCCGAGCGGGAAGCGGCCACGTAGCGCAGGCGAGCCGCGACCAGCATCAGCGCTGACCGTCCGTCGGGAAACGCGCTCACCACCCGGGTGCGGCGGCGGATCTCGCGGTTCAATCTCTCCAAGGGGTTGTTCGTTCGCAAGCAGCCTCAGTGCTCGCGAGCAAATGGGTAGTAGGTCAGTGTTTCCTCTACGCCGGCTTCGATCAGATCGGCAGCATCGCGTAGCTTCATCGCCCGCAAATCTCTTGGTCAGGAAATTCGGGTTTTGTTGGCTTTTCAGGATCGATCGATTTATCGTAGTCAGCATTTTGCCGCCGGGCCGCAACTCCCGGTCTCCTCAGGGTTCCCGGACAGGGGTGTCGTCTCTCCCTCATTCGATGCTGTAGCGAGCGTTCGGCACCTTGGCTGCCACTTCAGGAACATCGATCAGACGGCGGTATTCATCCGCATTTCCTATCAACGGCTCCGTTCCTCTCTTTTCCTTCCATCCTGAAAAACCAAAGGGTCGCGGCCCTGTCTCAGCGGCTGCGACCCTTCTACACACCAAGAAAGTTACATTTTCCGGCAAACTGCGGGAATAAGGCTAGAAATAGATCTTGCCCCCCAGCTCGACGGCGCGGCCGGGAACCGGATCTCCATTGACATCCGACGAATAGGTGCCCTTGACCGCCGTGATGACGCCGAAGCGGCTTGGCCCGGAGGTAAAGTTACTCGCGGGATTGGCGAAGTTGGCGTGGTTGAAGACGTTGAAGGCGTCCAGGCGCAGCTGGACGTATCGTTCGCCCTCCCTGCCGAAGGGGAGGTTCTTGAAGAGACTCATGTTGGTGTAGTTGAAGCCCGGCCCGTGGAAGAAGTTGCGCCCGACGTTGCCGAAGGTTCCCAACGGCTCCTGCGAGAAGACCGAGTTGTCAAACCAGGTGTGGTTGGCGCTGCGCGGATTCAGAGACTTGATCTTGAAGGTTGAAGTGTTGGGCGTGTCCGGGCAGTAGTAGTAGGAGAACGCATCGCAGTAGAGCGAGTTGTAAATGCCCTCATCCTTGATGGTGATCGGAAAGCCGCTCTGCAGGGCGGTGATGCCGGAGATGTGCCAGCCGCCCAGGAGCTCGCGGGCCGCCAGGTTGCTGCTCCAGCTCGCCAGCAGCGGCACTTCATAGTTGTAGGAAGCGACAAAGCGGTTGCGCGCGTCGTAGTCGGAGTTGCCGTAGGAGAGATATCCGAAGCCGGGAACGAAGTTGACGGCCTTGGCGTTGAAGCCGGAGCTCTCCAACCCGGAAGCGTTGTCGAGCGCGTGACTGTAGGTATAGGCCAGGGTGAAGTAGAGGCCGTGGGTGGGCCCTTTGGTCAGGCTGGCCTGGAGGGAGTGATAGCTCGAAGCGCCGTCGGTGTGCTGCTGGCCGACGCTCAGATACCAGGGAAAGCCATCGATGGTCGCCGGCTGGGCTTTGTACTGCGGATAGGCCAGGGAGAGGAAGGCGGGGTTGGCCGAGCAGGCCGGATCGGCCAGGCAGGCGTTGTGGCCGGCGGCGGTGATGGGGTCGCCCTCATAGGCGCGGACGAGCTTGCGGCCGAGCGAGCCGACGTAGCCCACCTGGAGCACCATGTTCGACGGCAGCGAGCGCTGGATGTTCAGGTTGAAGTTGTAGATATAGGGCACTGCGTAGTTCTTCGGGTAGGTACTGATCTGCAGGCCGGCGTAGTTGGGCCAGTTCAATTGGGATCCCGCTCCCGGCGGAACAAAGGGAAAGGGGTTGGGCTCCGAACCGTTCCCGGCAACGTCGGCGAAGGGGTTGGCAAAGCCGGGACTGAAGGCGGGGCCCTGGTCCTGAATTCCGCGGGTCTGGTAGTAGTACGGCGGATCGCCCAGGTTCTGCAGCTGGCCCTCTTCTGCATCGCGGTTGTAATACATGCCGAAGCCCCCGCGAATCGCGAAGTCGTGAGCGCCCGAAGACCCCAGAAGGGCGGCGGGCCCGGAGCTCGGCGACCAGGCGAAACCGACCCTCGGGCCGAAGTGCGACCACTTGGTGGTGGGGCCGCCGGCGGTATTGCAGCCCGGATCGGTCGGGTAGGTGAGTCCCGGAGGGCCTCCCGGGAAGACGTTCGAGGTCTGGTTGCTGATCGACCAGCAGGTGATGCCGAGTCCGCGGAACTGGTGGTTGTAGGTGGGCGTCTCCACGTCCCAGACCATTCCGTAGTTCAGCGTGAGGTCGTTTGAGATCTTCCAGCTGTCCTGGCCATAGGCGTAGTACTCGTGGGAGGCGGCATCGATGATGCTGCCAGAGGCCTGCGAGTACTGATCGGGAATGCCGAGGACGAAGTCGAGGATGGGATCGCCGGAGCTGTAGATTCCGCCGCCGGCGTAGGAATAGCTGCCGTTGTTGGTGCTGTAGTACGGGTTGTTGACAACGAACTGCTCCCAGGAGACGCCGAACTTGAGGCTATGGTTCCCCACAATTTTGGTGAAGGCGTCCGCGGCAGTCAGGTTGCTGTCCCGGCGGGGCTGCGGCCCTTCATAGGTGAAGCCGAGGAACGCTGAGGTTCCGTTGAGCCCGGCGACATTCATTAAGGGCAGGCCGGACTGCGGAGACTGCGGAGTGATGTTGAATCCATAGCTGCCTGGCTGAACGACCGAGGCCGGCTCAACCGCCGCGAAATTCAGGCGATAGTAGCCGGCGCGCAGCTCGTTAAGGGTGGACGAATTGAACGTATGGGTCCAGGAGGCCATGAAGAGCTTGTAGTGCTCCGCCTGGTGGGTGCCGAAGCCGGGAAGGTCGGAGCCGCCGTAGCCCAGCGCGTTGGCGCTGGGGCTCGATTGGAAGAGGCCGGAGGCCCAGAGCGAGTCGTTGTTGGAGAGATGATAGTCGGCCCGGAGAACGCCCTGATCCTCTGCGCCGGTGTTGGGAGCGTTGAAAGCATAGTATGCCGCGCCGTTGATCACGCGGTTGGGCGCAGGCATAAACCGGGTCAGCAGCTTCGAGGCGACGGGGTCATAGCTGGCAGAGCCGACCTGCACCCGGGTGGGGAAGCAGGCGCTCCATGGAGTGCCTGCCGGGCATCCATTCACCGAAAACGGCATGGGATTGTCGCTGAGCGGAGAAGAGCTCGTCGAGCTCGGGTTGAAGTTCTGGTCCGCGGTAAAGTCGCCTGCAAGCTGCGCCTGGTCAAAGACGGGCGAGAGCTGAGTTTTCCCGACGCTGCTGCGCAGCGCCTGGTATGCGGCAAAGAAGAAGAGGCGGTTCTTGATCACCGGGCCGCCGAGGGTTCCGCCGTACAGGTTCAGATGGTATGGCGGACGCGTCGGAGCGAAGTAGCTGCCGTTGCTCAGAAAGGTATCGCGATAGAACTCGAAGGCATCGCCATGGAAGGCGTTGTCGCCGGCCTTGATGACCTGGTTGATGATCGCGCCACTGTTGCGGGCAAACTCGGGATTGATGGTGCTGGTGACGATCGTCTCTTCCTCGATCGCGTCTGGATTGATCTGGAAGCCCTCGCTCTGGAGCGGGCCATCGTTGTTGTCAGCGCCGTTCAGCAGATAGGAGTTGGCCTGCGTCTGGCTTCCGTTGGCCGAATAATTGCCTGTATCGTCGCTGGATTCCATTGTGCCGGGCTGCAGCTTCTGCAGACCGGAGGCATCCCGGCCCAGCAGCGGCGCCTCCTCGATCTGCCTGGCGGTGATCACCTGCTTCAATTGCGTATCGGCGGTCTCCACTTGCACGGCGGCGGCCTGGACCTGAACGGTCTGCACCGAGGAGCCGACCTGGAGCCGGGCATCAATGCCGCGGTTGTCGTTCAGGTTCAGAGTAAGTCCGGTGGACTCGAACTTCTCAAAGCCGGGCGCCGTGATGTCGACGGTATACGGTCCGCCGATCTGCAACTGCGGAAGAATGTAGTAGCCGTGGCTGTCAGTGGACGCCGTGGTGGAAATTCCCGTACTCGTATTGAGAACCGTCACCGTGGCATTCGGCACCACCGCTCCGCTGGGGTCAAGTACGGTGCCATGCACCTGCGCGTAGGTAACCTGAGCTGACGCGTGGCGCTCCAGTCCGGAGGGCCCCAGCAGCAGGGCCAGAATCGCCGCAAGCCGCGCCAAGGTGGTGAATTTAGGTGCCAATTTTCTCTCCATCCAATCTGTTCTTCTAAGTGAGACTTGCCGCTTTCCGCCGATCCATACCTTTTTGGCGTCCGGAAGCAGCGGAATGCAAAGCCTGGCCGGCCGGGAAAACTCGGGGCACATCGATTGCCTGGTCCACATCAGTGATTGTGAATGCCTTGAAAAGGGTCGACAGCCGTGCCGACGCCCGAGGAATTCCTGGATATGCGCCGGTAACCACTCTACAAATGTCGGTATAGCACGCGGGCTGCCAGATCCGCTAGACAACTTAAGTATGAGAGGTTTATCGGCAGGATACGCAAAACTATACAATCACGGTATTTAATTTTCTAAAGAATCGATTCTGAAGCGAAGGCAGGGATCCTCCCGGACGGACGGGACGCCCATCCCGCAATCGATCACTGAGACGATTCAAGCGGTTTTCCGGAGAAAGATGGGACGCCAGCTATGGCTTCTCATAACCGGGACGGTGCAGAGTGCAGGGATGCTATTTTCTGGAGGCCACGAGAGCAGCGGAGACGCTCCGGCACATTCAGACATAGGTAGGCGGGAGCGGAACCTGGACAGTCCGATGCGAGCTGCGGTGGTCCCCCAGCCTTCGTAGAAAAGCATTGCGAAGGATCGTTCGCAGCGGTCTGCGGCGAACGGAACCCTGGAAGTCAGATCCGCATGGGCATGATGATGTAGCGGTATTTCAGATCCTCATCGCCGTCTTCGGGACGCATCTGACCGGCCGACTGAGAGTCCTTGAACTCCAGCCGGACCTCGCCGGAGCCGCCGATCGCCTTGAGGAAATCCAGCAGATAAACAGAGTTAAAGCCGACGACAATCGCATCGTGGCTGTATGGGGTCTCAATCGTGTCTTCCGATTCGCCCGACTCGGTGGAGGAAGAGGAGATCTTCATCTCATTTTGCTCCAGGCGGATGCGGATGGCCCCGGAACGCTCGTCGGCGAACTGGGCGACGCGCTGAATGGAGCCCATGAGATCCTCGCTGCGGACGACGACCAGCTTGTTGTTGTCGCGCGGCAGAACCGCCTCATAGTTGGGAAACTGGCCGGTGAGCTTGCGGGTGGTGAGCACGCGCTGCCCCAAGCGGAAGAACAGGGTCTGCTCCTCGTCGTGAAAGTCGAGAAACTCCTCCTCGCTGCCCGAGAGCAGAGACTGCAGCTCAGCCAGGGCCTTGCGGGGGATCAGCGTCTTCTTCTCTCCGCTTATGTTCTTCAGAGATTCGCCGGTCTTCTCCAGATGCGCGAGCCGGTGCCCATCGGTGGCAACCATGGCCAGAGACTCGGCCTTGAGGATCAGCAGAGCGCCGTTCAGGGTGTAGCGCGACTCCTCGTTGGAGATGGCGAAGATCGTCTTGGCGATCATGCCCTTCAGCGACGCGGTCGGGATGCGGGTGTGTCCCCCTTCGGGAAAGCCGGGCACCTGGGGAAAGTTGGCGCGCGCCATGCCGACCATCTTGGTATTGGACCGGCCGGAGCGAATCTGCACCCAGTGGTTCTCCAGCAGCTTGATCGAGACCTCGCCATCGGGGAGGAGCTTGACGTAATCGTAGAGCTTACGCGCCGGGATGGTGCAGGCCCCGGGCTTCTTGACCTTGGCCGGGCACGAGGTGCGAATGCTCTGATCGAGGTCGGTCGCCGTGATCGTCAACCGGTCTCCGCCGGCCGCTTCTCCGGCAGATGCCTCCAGCAGAAAGTTCGAGAGGATGGGAATCGTCGTCTTGCGCTCGACGACGCCCTGCGTTGCGCTGAGCTCGCGCAAAAGCTCCTGACGGCTCACGCTGATCTCCATGGCTCCCGCTCCCTGTGCCACCGCTGTCTCCGCTTCCACGCCCGCGCTAATCATTGTGCCGCCTCCCTCTTGTCGCTCTTCGCCTTGCCCTCATCGAGACCGGCAGCCAATCGCTGCGTTGCAGCAATTCACTGCGTTGCAGCGATTCGACCGGGTGAAGAGGCCTGCCTTCGAGGCCCGGCTGCATCTCCTGCACCTGGCGAAGACGGCCGCTAACGGAAACGGCCAACTCCGATTGGACCCACTCTACACCACGGCCGAGGCCTGGCCGAAGGAAGAATCGCGACGGCTTGATTCTAGTTCATTTTTTCGCCGGTCGCGGTGCCGTTTACCTGACGGATCGCGGCGCCGCGGACGCCGGAGCGACGGCTGCTGTTGTTCTTTCTTGAATCTGGTTTCTCTTTAGCCAGCAGCAGTAACCGTTCGCGCTGGAAAAGTGGAAACAGCGTTCCAAACCGCATGAACAGAGGGGAAAAGAGCGTGTCCGGTTTTAGAAAACCAGGCAGGAAAGAAATGAAAACGAGGAAGACCGGGGAAAGACGCGGAGATGTGTCCCCGCTTGCCCACAGTCTCCACAACCCCCGGCCCGGAGCCATGTGGAAACCCTCGTCCTCCAGTGGAAAGCTGGGTCCGCGCCGCGGGCTATAGGCTCCCGGCGCGGCGGTGTTTTACACAAATGCAGTGTTCAAACGCGCCAGGGAGACTTTTCCACAGCAGTGGAAATCGGATGCGGAAAAGACCGTCATCCGTGGAGATTTTGACTGTTTTTCGGCCGGCGATGGAAGCGCGGGAGGGCGCGGCTGCGGGAGCCGGGCCCGGTTCACACGCCCCCGCTAGTAGACCTTTTGCCAGCGCTCTTCGTGGCGGTCGTCGCTGTACAGGATGCAGGTAACCCGTCCGGAGGGGTCGCGCTCGAAGGTGATCCGGGTGCTGCTGCCGCTGGGATAGAAGAACCGGTTCCGGGTCTCGGGGAAGATCTCCGCCGGGCCCGCGCCGCGGCGCTTGGACATGAGCTTGTCCCCCTGCCGGAAGATCGTCATCTCGACCACTCCCGCATCCGCGTACTGCCCCTGGTAGGCGTCATAGATCGCGGGATCAAGGCGCAGCGGAACGGGGTGGAGCGGCACCATGCGCTTTTCCGAATAGGGCTTGATTTCCGGGATGGCGGAGAGCCGGTGGGCTAGCAACCACTGGGGAAGCTGCGGGTCGGCGTAGGCTTTGTCCCAGGCATTGTGGCGATAGTCGGAGTACTCCCACAGGCGAACGTCGCCGCCGGCCGCGCTGAGCGCTTTGAACATGATGTTGGCCTGCGTAGGAGCGACCACGGAGTCGTCCGCGCCGTGGAAGATCCAGACCGGGGTGCGGCCGATCGCCTTGACGTACGCCTCGACGAGGTCCTGCTGGCGCCAGCGGCTCGGGGCATAGGACCAGAAGATGCCGCCGGAGACAGGAGCGATGGCGGCGAAGCGTCCGGGATAATCTTTGGCGATCTCCCAGACGCCATAGCCGCCAAGGGAGAGACCGGTGAGGTAGAGGCGCTGCGGATCGCCGTGGAACTCCTTGACCTCGGCATTCAATGCGGCCATCGCCATGGCCATCATGTCCGGGTCCGTCCAGTGGTGATGGTTATAAGGGACCTGGGGCATGACGACGACGAAGGGCCAGCGCTCAGGGTGAGAGCGCAGGGCGTTGGGCAGACCGATCTGCGTCTCGTCCATGCCATCGGAACCGCGCTCGCCCGAGCCGTGGAGGAAGAGTATGACCGGCCACTTCTGTTTTGGGGACCAGTCCATCGGCAGGTAGACCACGTAATGGTAGGAGATGCCACCGCTGGCAATGGTGCGGTTGAGGAAGCCCGTATCCTGGCGCCGCGCATGCGCGCAGAGGGGAAGGAGCGCGAACAGCAGGCAGAGGCCGAGCGCTCCGGACCGCCGGATGCGTCGCAGGCCTGCAGGGGGGACCGCATCGGGCAGAGAGGCCGCCGGCGCTTTAGAGAAAAACGAAAGCAGCGTGCATCTCCTGGGAGCAATTCTCCTGCGGGGCTGCGGTGAGCGGGACCGCTCCGCCCCGGAAACAGGCTCTGAGAATGTTATAGCTTCCGCCGGTCGCGAGTGCCAAGCCTCCCGGCGGGAGAAGGAGCCGCCGGCTGGGCCTGGGATCAGCCGTTGAGGGTCTCCATCAGCTTGTTGATGGTGCGGTTGAGGTCCTTGTCGGATCGCCGCTGCTCGTCGATCTTGGCGATGGAATGCATGACGGTGGTGTGGTGCTTGCCGCCGAACTGGCGGCCGATCTCGGGCAGAGACGCCTCGGTCATCTGCTTGGCAAGGTACATGGCGATCTGGCGTGGGACGACCACGGAGCGGGAGTTGTTCTTCTGCTTGAGCTCGGCGACGCGCATGCCGAACTGTTCGACGACCGCGCGCTGGATCGCCTCGATGGTGATCTTGCGAACCTGCGTATCGATGAACTGCTTGAGGCACTGCTGGGTGGTGGCCAGAGTGATCTCCATGCCGTTCAGATTGCACCAGGCGAAGAGGCGGACCAGGGCGCCTTCGAGCTCGCGCACGTTGGTGCGGACATTGGAGGCGATGAAGAGCGCGACGTCGGTGGGCAGCGTGACGTGTTCACTCTCCGCCTTCTTCTGCAGGATGGCGACCTTGGTTTCAAGATCGGGCGGCTGAATATCCGCGATCAGGCCCCATTCGAAGCGGCTGCGCAGGCGGTCTTCAATCTCGGCCAGCTCCTTGGGCGGACGGTCGGAGGCGATGACGATCTGCTTCATGCTCTCGTGCAGGGCGTTGAAGGTATGGAAGAACTCCTCCTGGGTACGCTCCTTCTGCGCGAGGAACTGGATGTCGTCGATCAGCAGCAGATCGACCGAGCGGAACTTGTCGCGGAAGCTGGTCATCCGGTCGTAGCGCAGCGAGTTGATCATCTCGTTGGTGAACTTCTCGCTGGAGACGTAGCAGATGGAGGCCTGCGGCTGGCGCAGCTTCATCTCATGGCCGATGGCATGCATCAGATGGGTTTTGCCCATGCCGACGCCGCCGTAGAGGAAGAGAGGGTTGTATGCCTTGGAGGGGCGCTCGGCGACCGCCTCGGAGGCGGCGCGGGCGAACTGGTTGCCGTTGCCGATGACGAAGGCTTCGAAGGTGTAGCGCGGGTTGAGCTGGGCGGCGCTGGTCCAATCAAATTTCGCTTGCTGCGGCACGGGGCCGGGACTTTGGCTGGGGCGGCCAGTGGAGCGGGGAGCGCCCGAGGCGTCGGAGGCGACGGGAGCGAACCCGCCATCCTGGCGCACCCGGGCCGGCGCGGGATCCGCTTCCACCGTAACGAAGGAGACGTCATCAAGCTCAAGTTGCAGAGCCTCAATCGCTTCCTGAATCAGATCGCCATACCGCTCCCCCACATCTTTGAACTGCGCCGTCGGGATGCGCACAAAGAGGACGCGGCCGGTGACATGGCTGTAGCGCGTGGGTTTGAGCCAAGTGTCGAAGGATTGGCGGTTTATCTTCTTTTCAAGAGCGCCCAGGATCCGCACCCAGGGGTTGAGTGCGGTTGTGGCTGTAGCAACAAAAGACATACGCTTCCTTCAGGTACGCCGACCTCCCTGATATCTTCCGCAAAAGCAAATTGATCGGCGGGATTGAGACCAGCGCCGCGTGCCGCTCTCCACCAGGCGTTGAACCAATGCGCCGAGGGATCGAGCCTCTTAGCGAAAGTATCCAGAACGAAAGTTCAGGTATGTAGACGTGCGGAAAATGAATCGTGAACGCAGCCGATACTAGCACAGTTGAGAGGCCCTGCAACGGCTCTTTCACACGAAACCGAATTTCTCCTGGGAGTTGCACCAAAGGCTGTGAAATCTGCGGAAAAAGGCGATTGCGGCGTGCTGGAGGCCTTGTTTTTCGGGGCATTTTGCCGCATATTTTGAAGAGCGGGCAGCGCTGCGCCAGACCCGCGGAAGACCCGTGGAAGAGCATCGGCGGTGGGCAGACAGCGGGAAACCGTATATACTTGGAGTTTGCCTCCGGGCAGCAATTTCTCAATTTTTTTGAAGATCGACAGGAGCGCAGTTTCATGCCGAAGCGCACATTTCAACCGAACCGCCGCCATCGTGCGAAGACCCACGGCTTCCGCAAGCGGATGAAGACCAACGCCGGAGCTGCCGTGCTCTCTCGCCGCCGCGCCCGGGGCCGCAAGCGCGTCTCTGTCAGCGCAGGATATCGCGACTAGCGCAGCGTTTTTGTATGCGCCGGCCCGCCCCGATAGTGTTAGCAGGCCCTAACGTGCTCGAGCGGTCAGAACATTCGTTAAGCCGGGCACGGCTGCGCAAGCATGCCGACTACCAGCGCGTGTACCACGAAAGCCGGAAACACTTCTCCGCATCCATGACATATTTCTTTGCCGAGCGGCGTTCCCATCCGGCGGAGGGCCCGCGGGTCGGGCTTACGGCGGGGCGGGTTCTTGGCAAGGCGGTGGAGCGCAACCGCATCAAGCGGCGCATGCGTGAGGCGGTGCGCCTGAACCTCGCGGCTCTCACCCGCGACGTGGATGTGGTGCTTCATCCCCGGCGCACCGTTTTGACCGCGGATCTTCCGGTCCTGCTCAAAGAAGTGTCCAGGATCTTTTCCACGATCGAGCAAGCCGGCGGCCGCGGAGGCCGGTCATGATTGAGCGCGCTTTCGCCTTTTACGGGCGCTGGATCTCGCCGGCGCTGCACTCCGTGACCGGCATGAGTGGCGCCTGCCGTTTTTATCCCTCCTGTTCGGAGTATGCCGCCGGAGTTCTGGAACGCCACGGCGTGGTCGTGGGCTCGGGTCTGGCGATCTGGCGGCTGCTGCGCTGCAATCCTCTCTGCCGCGGAGGCTACGACCCCGTGCCGGGCGTGCAGCCCGCCTCCGCATGGCCCGCTGTCGAGCAGGCGAAGCCTTCGCACCATCCCCAGGCGCGATAGAAGAGGTCCCAGGCGCGCCGGCCGGCCTTCCAGCCTCGCCCTTTCGCGCACAGACAGACCAAGCCATTTATCATAAAGAATGCTCGGGGAATGCTCTCTAAATAGGAACTCTTCTTGACCGAAATACGCAATCCTAATCAGTCAGGTGGCAGCGGCGGCGACTCGCGCACGCTCCTCATCTTCTCCCTTGTCTTCCTTCTGATGTTCCTGGGCATTCAGTTCTTCGGGCCGAAGAAGCCCGCTACGCCGGCAGCGACGGAGACGGCCGCATCCGCGCCCTCGGCCGCTGCGCCGCCGGTGCAGGCTCCGGCCAGCCAGGCAGCCTCCAGCGGGGCCGCTGCGGCGAATGCGGTTGCGGCGCAGGCGGAGAGCACCACGGTGGTGGAGAACGAGCTCTACCGCATCACCTTTTCCAATCGCGGCGGCCAGGCGGTCTCCTGGATTCTGAAGAAGTACAAGGATGAGGCAGGCAAGCCGCTTGACCTGGTCAACCGGGAGGCATCGGCGAAGTACGGCTATCCGCTGTCGCTCTGGACCTACGACGCGAATCTGCGCAAGACCCTGGCCAGCGCACTCTTCGTGCCCTCGGCGACGGGGCAGTTGACGGCGCCCGCGACGGTGACCTTCGACTACTCCCAGGACGGCCTGACGGTCAAGAAGGTCTTTTCCTTCGACTCCAGCTATGTGCTGCACACGCAGGTGACGGCCTACAACCAGGGATCGCCGCTGACCGCGCTGCTTGCATGGCCTTCCGGCTTCGGCGACCAGGCGACGCTGCCCGACTATGCGCAGAGCCAGTTGGACATGATGCAGAACGCCAAGGCCAGCAACCTGGCGGCGAAGAAGATCTCAAACGGAGGCACGCTCAACGGCCCGTATGAATGGGCCGGGGTGAGCGATCTCTATTTTGGCGCGATCTTCCTTCCCGATTCGCCGTCGCAGGCGACGATGGTGGGGCTGCACGACGAGTTGGCGATTCCCCGCAATCCCAAGGAGCCGCAGGGCCAGACCTATCCGGCGCCTATCCTGGGCGCGGCTGTGGGCGTGCAGGGCGGCGGCGCCTCGCAGCGCCTCTTTGTCGGGCCCAAGGTGATCGACGTTCTGAATTCAGTCCGCTCCACCTCACCCGGCGGAGCGGCGACCGGGCCGAGCATCGAACCGATCCTCAACTTCGGCTTCTGGGGATTCATCGCCAAGCCTCTGTTCCTGATCTTGCGCTGGGTGCACGAGCACCTGGTGCCCAACTGGGGCTGGGCCATCCTGGTGCTGACCCTCGCCATCAGCATTGCCATGCTGCCGACGCGCGTCAAGATGATGAAGTCGGCGCTGAAGATGCAGCGCGTTCAGCCGGAGATGAACGCGATCAAGGAGAAGTACAAGAAGTACAAGGCCAGCGACCCGCGGCGCGCGGAGATGAACAAGGAGATCTTCGATCTGCAGAAGCGCGAAGGCGTCAACATGTTCGGCGGCTGCCTGCCCATGTTGATCCAGTACCCGCTGCTCTACGGCTTTTACCGCATGCTGGGCAACGTGATCGAGCTGCGCCAGGCGCACTGGTTCTGGCTGCACAACTTGGCGGCTCCTGATCCGCTGCACATTCTGCCGATCTTCTTCATCGTGACCATGTTCCTGGTGCAGTATCTGACGCCGTCCCCAGGCATGGATCCGGCGCAGCAGAAGATGATGGCCTTCACGATGCCGGTCTTCTTCGGATACATGACTTGGAACCTGGGCTCAGGGCTGACGCTCTACTGGGCGTTCAGCAACGTGATCAACGTGATCCAGCAGGCGATCATGAATCGCACCGGCATGGGCCGGCAGATGCGGGAGATCGCCGCGAAACGGGCGGCCAAGAAGGGCGGCGGACGGCAGGTCGTCCGGCGATAAGGCGGATTCCTATAGATGTAGCCCGGAGCCGCAGCCCTCTACGCGGGTTTTCGTCAAGAAAAGCCGCACTTCTCAGAGACTCGGTGGAGCATCACAGTAGGGGATCCGCTGTAGGAGTCCCTGCCGGCTCCGGCTCCGTCTATTCCGTGACGATAACAATCGTTCGAAGGCCCGGCTGGCCGGCTTCGTTTCTATTCTGGAGATGCGATACTAAACCGATGCCGATTGAAGACTACGCAGCTGCTGCGCAGAAGATCGCAGCCCTTCTCAAACTACTCACAACAACCGGCGGCCTCCGGGTGAAATACCGGATTACAGCAGGCGCCGGAGCGCAGGATCCGGACGGGCTGGAGGCTCGGGAGATCTATGTGGAGATGGCCGGCCCGGACGCGCCGCTGATGACCGAGCGCGGCGGCGAGTTGTTGCGCGCCCTCGAGCACATCGCCGCCAAGGTGGTGCGCCTTGATCCGGAGGAGCATGACAAGATCTCCTTCGACGCCAACAACTTCAAGGCACTGCGCGCGCGCGAGATGAAGCTGGCTGCGGAGACCGCGGCCGGGATCGTCCGCACCTCCGGCAGGCCCTACAGCTTTGCTCCCATGAGTTCGCGCGAGCGGCGCATGCTGCACCTCGTCTTTCGCGACTTCGGGGATCTGGAGACGGAGAGCAGCGGCGAGGGCCTGCGCCGGTTTGTTGTGGTCTATCCCCGCGGCTTCGAAAGAGCCCGCGCCCCGCGGATGCCGCGCAGCGCGCCCCGTCACTAGGGACTGTGGCCGGCCGGCAAAGCCATCGGCATCCTTCAGGACGAGCGGGAGGCTCCCGGTAATGCAAGCTGCTCGCCAGGATATGCCTGCCCGCCCCCATCCCACCGAAACGATTGTGGCGATCTCCACGCCGCCCGGCCGGGGAGGGATTGGAATCGTCCGGCTCTCCGGTCCTGCGGCCGGCGAGATCGCCGCGCCCATGTTGCGGCTGCGGAGCGCGCTGGCCCATGCGCAGGCGCGCTTCGCCGCCATTCTCGATCCGGGGACGCAGGAAAAGCTGGACGAGGCGGTCGTCACCTACTTTGCCGCGCCGCACTCCTATACGGGCGAGGATGTGGTGGAGATCGCCGCGCACGGCTCGCCGGTGATTCTCGAGGCGGTGGTGCGAAACGCGCTCGCGGCGGGCGCGCGGCTGGCCGAGCCGGGTGAATTTACCCAGCGTGCCTTCCTCAGCGGGCGCATCGACCTCACGCAGGCCGAGGCGGTCCGCGACCTGATCGACGCGCAGACTCTCTACCAGGCGAGGGTCGCCGCGCAGCAGATGGAAGGGGCGCTCTCCCGGCGCATCCGGCCGGTCAAGCAACAGCTCGTCGATCTGATTGTGCTGCTGGAGGCGGGGATCGACTTCGCCGAGGACGATATCGAGGTGACGGCGAAGGCCGAGATCCTCGACCGGCTGGAGGCGGTGAGGAGCGCGCTGCAGCCGGTCGCCGACAGCTTTCTCCACGGACGCATCGTGCATGCGGGGCTCACGCTGGCGATCGTCGGCCGGGCGAACGCGGGAAAATCTTCGCTCTTCAACCGTGTGGTGGAGCGGGAGCGCGCTATCGTGACGGCCGCGCCCGGCACCACGCGCGACCTGGTGACGGAGCGCCTGTCGCTCGGCGGCATTCCCGTCGAGCTGATCGACACTGCGGGCCTGCGCGAGACGCATGACGAAGCGGAGCGGATGGGCATCCGCAAATCGCGCGAGGCGCTGGCCGATGCCGACATCGTGCTGCTGGTGCTGGACGCGACCGAACCGCTGGCCGAGGAAGAGCGGGAGCTGCTGGCGGCGCTCGAGCAGCGGCAGGCGATTGTCATTGTGAACAAGATCGATCTGCCGGCGGCGCCGCTGTCCACCCTCCCCGGTCTGCCGGTGGTGCGCACCTCGGCGTTGAGCGGCGAAGGCATCGCGGAGCTGAAGGCCCGGATGCTCGCCCTGGTGCGCGGCGGCCAAGGCGAAGCGGAGAGCGGGATGCTCACCAACATGCGCCAGTCCCAGGCGGTAGCCGCGGCGCTCGCCTCACTCGCGGCGGCATACGGCGCAGTCGAACAAAACATTCCGCACGAGATGGTGCTGCTGGACCTATATGAAGCCCTGCGCGCCCTCGACTCCCTCACCGGCGAAACCACCGCCGACGACATCCTGAACCAGATCTTCGCGAGCTTCTGCATCGGGAAGTAGACCGGCTTCCGAGACGCAGTTCAATTCATTCTGCCGTCCATCTCTTGATTGCCTTCTCGTTGACTATGGGGACTATTCTTAGGAGGAAAACCATGCGGATGCACAATCCGGCACACCCCGGAGAGGTACTGCGCGAGCAGATGGGCGATATGCCGGTAACCAGGCTCGCGAATCACCTCGGCATCTCCCGTGTGACGCTTTCGCGCGTGTTGAAGGGCAATTCGGGAATCTCGGCTGAAATGGCCCTCAAGCTCTCTGAAGCCCTTGGAACTTCTCCGGAGCTCTGGCTGAACATGCAAACCCAATATGATTTGTGGCAGGCGTCCAAG
>DASYYO010000180.1:0-8403 GCA_035933805.1 Acidobacteriaceae bacterium
ACGCTTTGCCAGCGTCGACCGAACCGTGGAGCGGCAGCTCGGCATGAACCTCTTCAGTTTGGGCGCAGCCAACTCGATCGGCTCTACGAGCACGCAGCAGTTCGCGCCGCCGTCGATCTCAACCGGCGGCAACGGAACTGCCCCCACATCGAGTCTCTCCAATCTCCTGAACCTCTTCATCTTCCGCCCCGACCTGAATCTCGGCGCCACGATTGAAGCGCTGGAGACGCGCGGCGTGCTGGAGGTGCTGGCTGAACCGAACGTACTGGCGGCCAACGGCAAGGAGGCCAGCTTTCTGGCCGGCGGCGAGTTTCCATATCCGGTGGTGCAAGGCATTACAGGCGCCGGGACAGGCGCGGTCACGATTCAGTTCCAGGAGTTCGGTGTCCGCTTAAACTTCATTCCGACGATCACGCCCCGGGGCACCATCCGCCTCCAGGTCGCACCCGAGGTCAGCTCGCTGGACTTCACCAACGGCGTCACGATCTCCGGATTCACCGTTCCCGCACTCTCTACCCGCAGAGTCAGGACCGAGGTTGAGCTCGGCGAGGGCCAGAGCTTCGCCATCGGCGGACTGCTGGACAACCGCGAGACCGAGACTTTCGACAAGATCCCGTTCATCGGAGACGTTCCGATACTGGGTAAGTTCTTCCAGTCCATCCAGAGGACCAAGCAAAACACCGAGCTGATCGTGATCGTAACCCCGGTCATCGTTCCGCCGACTCCTGCCGGCGCTCCTCTGCCACAGTTAAAGTATCCTGTACCCTTCCTGCCGCCGAACTCGAACATTCCGATGATGACGCCAGGCGGGGAAGGAAAAGGCGTCGCGCAGGTCCCCGCTCCAGCGAGCATGCCCGTAGAGAAGCTGGTCCAGAGCATGCAGCCGGAGCAGCCTCTGGTGATTGACAGCATGTCCACCGGTTCGTCCCAGGGTGGGATGGGGGCCGGCATGGGCGCCGGCGCTCCTTCGGGGCCCTCAGCTCCTGCGCCTTGAGAGCTTGCGTTCTGTCTTGAGGCAGCAACTTTCCGGACGCAGCACGAGCCCCGCATCAAGAGCGGGGCTCGTGCTGCCGTTTCCCTGCCTTCTGGCTTGACTTAGAAAGCCAAGGGCAGCCTGGTACAGATAGCTAAGCTAGATAGAGAGATGAAGGCTGAGCGATGAGTGTGGTACTGGGCGAGATGGCGGAGGTGCGGGCCGTAGAGATGGAAAGCGACGCCAGCCCTGCCTGGATGCGGATCGCGAGGTTGGCCGCGTTCTCGATCTTCGCCCTCGCCCTTTCGATCACCGTGGTCCGGGCGGCCCTGCATGCCGGCTCGCAGTTCACCGGCCCTCATGCATTCGTGAGCGCGGATGTGGCCACCACCGCGCGAACCTTCGCCTCGCAAGGGATCTGGAAGCTGCATTGGATCCCCGTCAATAACAATCCGCCGATCGGACCGGAGGACCGTTACACGCATTGGCCTCCGCTGCTGCCCGTGCTTCTGAGCGCATGTTTCCGGCTCTTCGGAGCCTCCGAGAAGGTCTCCCACCTCTTCATGCTCGGTGTTCTGATCTCCACTGCGATCCTCATCGTTCGCCTGGGCGCGAGTTGGCTGGGGTGGATCGGAGGGGCGCTCGCCGGGTATTTCTGGCTGACGCTTCCGGTCGTCGTGCAGTTCGGAGACCTGGTTGCTCAGCAACAGCTCGCTGTTCTCTTTCTTCTCGCCGCGCTGGCTGCCTACCACTCGCATCGCGAGACGCTCGGCTCTCTCCTGCTCTTCCTGGCGGCTCTTTCATCCTGGGAAGCGATCCTGGTGATTCCGGGCCTCTGGCTTGCATCTCTCAGGCTTCCGGAACTCCGCCGGGCAGCCTTGAGCGCCGCGATTGGCTCGGGCGCGGGGGTTCTCTGTGTCGCCGGGCTCTTCGCCTTCAGCGATCCGGCGCTCGCCGCCGACACGCTGCAGACCGCCAAATATTACATGGGTCTGTCGCCGGTGTATTCCCACGTTCTCGCCCATGATCAGATGAGCCCCCTGCCCTTCTCCGCGCAGATCTCGGGCATACTCTGGAATCATCTCTGGATGCTCGGAGCCCTCGCGATCGCTGCGCTCCTGCAACTGCTGGCGGTGCGCCCGAAGAGCGGAACGCTGCTCACCTATTCTCTTGCCGCACCCTGGATTCTCTGGATGACCGGGATGCGGACGCACATGGCCATTCATCGCTTTGAATTGCTGATCGCGGCGCCTCTGGCAGCACTCGCCCTGGCGTGGCTGGCGACAGCCGAGCTTCGTGCGAAGCCGTCCAAGGGTGCAGTCTTCAAGTCATCGATGCTGGTTGGCCTGGCCGCCGTGCAACTTCTCATTCTGCCGCATCCCCGCAGCGCGCCCCGGCTTCCGCACGATTACGACGCTCAACGATTGATTCGTTATGCTGAAGATGTTCGGAACGCGACCGAGCCAGGGTCGATCGTCTTAGCCCCTCTCGAATCAGCAGTTCCCATCTATTACTCGGATCGCCACGTCGTCAGAGGCATCGCAGACGATGCGGCCCTCTCCGGCGAATTGCGGAGGGCTCGGAGGGAGTTTCCCGGGCGCCAGTTGTACCTGGCCATCCCTCCGTTTCTCGCCAACAGCTTTTCCCATGCCTTGTCAAAGGGAAGGCTCGTCGCCTCGACAGGAGATACAATCATCGTCGCACTTACCCAAACGCCCGGCGAGGATACAACGAACACGCGATGAAGCTGACCCAATGGATCTCGAAGAGCTTGCGCTCGCCGCGCAGCAGGACCGCAAATCCCCGCTTGAAAATCGTGAACCGGACGCGGCAGGCCGAACTTGCCAGCAGCGTAGAGCTGGCCGATAGCAGCGCTTCGCGAAGAAAAGGCTTGCTGGGCCGCGCCGCTCTCCGCGCAGGTGAGGGACTGTGGATCGTTCCCTGCGAGTCCGTACATACCATCGGAATGCAGTTCCCCATCGATCTCGTCTATCTCGACCGGAGCCACCGCGTGAAGAAGGTCAGGATGAATGTTCCTCCGTGGCGTCTCTCCGCCTGCCTTTCCGCTCACTCGGTGCTGGAGCTGGCCGCGGGCACCATCCAGAAGACACAGACCAGACCGGGCGATACCCTCGAGTTCTCCACGGCGGGCTGATACGTCTACCCTTCGCCGTCTTCGAGCATTTCTTTCGCTGCCAAGGTTCATCGACAGTCGCAAGACTTCAGCAGAAGTGCGTTTCCTGCGGATTTCCAGACTCTGGAGTTGATTCCCGCCGATTTCTTATCGATCAAGCCGAAAATGCTGACCTCTTGTCATGAAAGCGATGGTTTTTGGAGCGCTTTTCCGCTCCCGTGTATACCCAGCGCACCGCTCAGGTTCGTCCTGTAAACATGAGTTCACACGTCGCTTTGCATGCCTCCGTTAACTCATTGATTTCAGGAACGAAGAACAACGGCAAGAATGGCGCTTGAGTTGCCATAGAGAGAGTATTCCCAGCCCCAGGCTGGAATCACACGAACGAACGGGAGAGGAAACCCAGATGAAAGATACACTCTTGAAGCTCTCAGTAAAGATGCAGAGCCTGATGATCCGCGAAGAGGGTCAGGACCTGATCGAGTACGCGCTGGTAGTCGCCCTGATCGCCTTCGCGGCGACGGTAGGCATGAAAGCTCTGGCCACGGACATCAACACGGCATTCACGAACATCGGCACGACCCTCACCACCTACACTGGCTAGTCCTCTCGCAACAGCGAAGGGCGGCCCCATCAGCTCGTCCGTTCCTGGATGGGAGAGATAAGGCCGGGCAGGTCAAATGCTCCTGGCAAGGATCTCTCCCCCTCCTAGGAAGCAAACACGAGGACAGCTGGCATTGGAACTCGTGTTGGTTACATAACAAAGCTACACTCACTGCCATCCAGGCTGGTTCGGCTTGAGAGGGCCGGGACGGCACAACACCACTCCCCCTTTTTCCTGTTCAACGCAGCAATACGCTAAGCGCGCAGCCGCTTACCTTCCCTTACCCGGAAACTCACCGCGACTGCGACGATGCAAACCCGATCGATCCCTGCAGACAGAGCGCCCGCGCTGATATGCCTGGCAACGGGCCGGGCATGAAGCCTGCATGCGAGCTTGGCCGGATGATCGTTGCTCCTCTTCGAGAAAGCAGCCTTTCTCTGGTGGTGATCGAGGCCGGCCTGACGGCTGTAGCGATCGCGCTGGCATTCTGCTGTCCCAAACCTCGGTTCCGGAGCTCCTCCAGGGTTGAGGGAGTTTTTGCCCGGCCGGCACCCCGCAAACGGCCGTCGGCCTAGCCGGCGCGACCGCCCTTGCCTTGCGCCTGGCGATCCTTCCGCTGCTCCCGATCCCCGCCCCTTTCCTCCATGATGGCTTCAGCTTCCCGCTGGCCCGGGGACACCTTCGCTTCAGGACGGCTCACCAATCCCGCCCCCGCGATATGGGCGCATTTTGAGACCCTCACGTCACTATGAAGCCCACTCCCATGTCGATGTAGCTCCCCGAAGAACGCAAGTCGGGCTGGTCGAACCGGGCAAGACACCGGTAGAGATTTCTCCCTATAATGTAAGGCCGGCTGAAGAGAGCGCAGCCCTGCGATGAAAGCGCGGCTGAAGGGGAATCCAGCATCCGGAGAGGAGGGCGCTCCATGATCCACGGCAAGCGTATTGCGGTCGTTATGCCCGCCTACAATGCGGAGAGAACCCTCGAGAAGACCGTACGGGAGCTGCCGGATGTGGTTGATATCAAGATCCTGGTCGACGACTCCAGCAGCGATCAGACGGCCCTCCTCTCCGAGAAGCTCGGCGTCCAGACCTTTGTTCATGACGCCAATTACGGCTACGGACGGAATCAGCAGACCTGCTACCGGGAGGCTCTCGCTGCCGGTGCGGATATCGTCGTGATGGTTCATCCCGACTACCAGTACACTCCGACCCTGGTGCCGGCGATTGCCAGCATGGTCGCCAGCGGTGTGTACGACATGGTGATGGCTTCGCGAATCCTGGGAGGAGGCGCCCTACGGGGCGGAATGCCGGCCTACAAGTACATCGCCAATCGCTTGCTCACTGCGTTTCAGAATCTCTTCCTGGGAGCCAAGCTGTCCGAATACCATACCGGCTTCCGCGCATTCTCCCGCGAGCTACTGCAGACCCTGCCGCTGCTCGAAAACTCCGATGATTTTGTCTTCGACAATCAGATGATTGCCCAGGCGGTGATGTTCGGCTTCCGGATCGGAGAGATCTCCTGCCCGACGAAGTATTTTGAAGAGGCGTCGTCGATCAACTTCAAGCGCAGCGTGAAGTATGGCCTCGGCGTTCTGGAGACAACGGTCGCCTTTGTTGCGCATAAGCTCGGCATCCTGCACTCGCCGATGTTCGATGCGACAGGCAGAAAAGTAACGTTGAAATACTATTCTGAAGTGCCTCACCGGTCGTGATCCCCCATCCGTCGCCCGCTTTGGCTGCCCTCGGCGCGGACGGAACTCTCACCCATGATCCCGCCGTCAACTCTGGGGAACGAACCCATCTCTGCTGCTGCCTGAGGAGCGAATCTCGACCTCATCCGTAACTACAAGGACAGGCAGGTTTGGCTGGTCCAGCCGGACATGCAGCCCGCAAAGGTCTCTGCCTATCCCGACTTTGCGGCGGCCGGGAGCCACCCCGGGACGGCAAGCGCGAGTCGTCCCTGAGAGCCGGCCTCGCTCGCCGAATTTCATGGCGTACTTGCCCGCAGATCGACGTGATATCCGTCACAGAAAAGACCTTACCTCCCGGCTAGAGTTCCCGGTAAGCGGAGGTTGCTATGACGAATATTCCGAATGAGCCCACCAGGCACAATGAGGAGTTGCGGGCTGCGGTTGTGCGTGAGATTCAATGGCGTCCTGACATTCAGTCGCGGGACATCAGCGTGAGCGCGTCGGGAGCGACCGTTACTCTGACCGGATTCGTGCACACGTACGCCGAGAAGGCTGCTGCGGAGAAGGCCGCCAGGTCGGTTCGCGGCGTTGTCTCGATCGCCAACGATATCGTGGTGCAGCCCAGTTCCCGCACGGATCCGGAGATCGCCCGCGATGTGCAGCACGTTTTGAAATCGCATGTCTTGATTCCGGAGTCGCAGATCACCGCATCGGTTCGCGATGGGTTCGTCACCCTGGCCGGCGCCGTCGAATGGAATTATCAGAAGACCTCCGTCGAACACGCGGCCGAGAACGTGCGCGGGGTCCGCGGAGTCGTCAATCTGATCACCGTCAAGCCGAAGGTCTCGCCTGCCTCTGTGAAAGAGGCCATTGAAGACGCTCTGCGCAGGAGCGCCGAACTCGACGCAGAAAAGATCCAGGTCTCCGCGCACGACAGCACCGTCGAGCTGGCCGGAAGCGTACACTCCTTCGCCGAGCGAGACGAAGCCGAGCGTGCGGCCTGGGCCGCTCCCGGAGTGGGATCGGTGGTAAACCATATCCGGGTGAGTTATTGAGAGCCGAAGAGATGTGTCCGCCGGTGTAGCGGCGCGGAGTGGATAGTTTCTATGTTTATTTACAACAGTGCTCAGCGGCAAAGGAATTATAAGTTGGAGATACTACTTACGGGATATTTTAGAGGGGCTTCTCCCAAGTAGGGTTCGGATGCCGGGGAGGGTGGGATGACAATTCTTGGGAAGCCAGTAGAAGTCTCTATCGACACAATTCTGTTTGCTACTGATTTCTCCGCGAGCGCGGAGACGGCAAAGCTCTACGTACGGGCGATTGCAGAGCGATATCACTCCCTGGTGCGCCTGATGCACGTTGTCGATCTCGCCAGCGCCTTCAAGGCTCCGGATGCCGGAATCAGCATCGAGATTTTTCGCCGCTTCGGGGAAGAGTCTTTGGGTCGCCTTCAAACCGAGTTGGCCTCGGACAATATCAAGGTGGAGACGATTTTGAGCGAAGGGACGGACCCTGCGCAGGAGATCCTGGAGGCTGCGCAGGCCGGATCCATCGACCTGCTGGTGATCGGGACCCGGGCGCACAAAGGACTCGCACGCCTCGTTCTCGGCTCTACGGCGGAGATGTTGATCCACCGGGCGGCCTGCCCGATCTTCACAGTGGGGCCGGCGGCGCGGCCGCCAGAGTCACCAATGAGCTTTCGCAGGATCGTTTACGCGACGGATTTTTCTCCCGAAGCGGCCAAGGCGGGCGCCTTCGCCACCTCGTTCGCCCAGGACTCGGGCGCGCACCTTTACCTTTGCCACGTGGTTCCTGCTCCTGACGGCTCCGCTCGGCCCGACGGTCAGGAGTTGAACGAGAGCTTTATGCGTGCGCTCGAACAACTGGTGCCGAATGCGGCACGCGAGTGGTGCGAACCGGAATGCATTCTCGAGCACGGATATGCGGCCGACGGCATCCTGTTGCTTGCACAACGAGTGAAGGCCGATCTCATTGTCGTAGGAACCCGGCGGACATCCCACTGGTACGATAACTTCAAAACCGGCGTAGCCTTCCAGGTGATCAGCAGTGCCCGCTGCCCGGTGCTTACGGTGCGAGGCTAGGGCCTGTTAAGGCCCTGGAACCACGCCGGTTCGAAGATAGTGTTGCGGAAATCATAGCGAGGGGAAAGGCCCTGCGGGCATCAGTCTCCGCTGATAGCCCGCAAAGCGGCACGGTCGGGAATCATCACCGTCGTTCCCTTGAGCATCACCAGGTGCTTGTGCTTGAACTCGCTCAAGGTCCGGGTGATTGTCTCGCGCGTTGAGCCCACGCATTCGGCAATTTGCTCATGCGTCAGCGGCATCTTGATCTGGCCGGCCGGCGAGGACTGCTTCTCGTCGGAGGACCAGTTCAAGAACAGCCGCGCCAGCTTCTCATGGACGCTCGTCGAAAGGCCAACCGTCCGCAACTGCTCACAGGCGTGCATATATTGAGAGTTGAGTTGCCGTATGACAGCCTGGTAGACCTCAGGATAACGGTGGATGAAACGAAGGAAGTCTTCCCGGCGGATGAAGGCCACCTGCGACGGATAAAGCGTCTCCGCGCTGACCTCGTAAGGAACGCCGGACATCGACGCGCTCAGGCCTATGATCTCTCCGGGCCTCGCCAGTTGAAGGATCAAAGTCTTTCCGCCTTTCGAACTTACGGAGAGCTTGACCTTGCCGGAGCAAACCAGAAAAATCCCTCGCACCGGCTCGTGCTCGAAGAAGAGAAGCGAACCGGCAGGATAAAAAGAGGAGAACTTGATCGATTCGAATTCCTTTGCTGCTTCGTTGCCAAGGTTGCAAAGAAAGCCGTTTCCCTTGAGCTTGCAGCTTTCGCACATTGTGTTGGGGGCCCGCCCTCTTAAACTCTGCATATCAAATCTCCTCGGCCATGAGAAGCGGCGTATCGTGCTTCGCCTGGCTGGCAAAATATCGTGTCATAGGAGAGTCGGCGAGAATCTCCGCTCCCGT
>DASYYO010000214.1:0-3165 GCA_035933805.1 Acidobacteriaceae bacterium
TGTAACCAGCGCGATCAGCATGTAGCCGGCGTGGCCGGTGGCCGAATAGGCGAGCAGCCGGCGAAGGCTGGTCTGCGCGATGGCGGCGAGATTTCCCCAGAGCATGGAGATCGCGGCAAGCACGGCCAGCAGCGGCGCCCATCCCACGGAGTAGCCGTGCCAGTCCGCGCTGCCCGCTGCCCCCATCAGGCCAAGATAGACCACCAGGAAGAGCGCAAAGAAGCTTGCCACCTTGGAGCTGGAGGCGATGAAGGCTGCGCTCCAGGTGGGCGCGCCCTGATACGCCTCAGGAGCCCACATGTGAAATGGCGCAGCGGCGAGTTTGAATGCGAATCCCGCCACGACCATCACCATGGCTACGATCAGGATGGGGTCCTGGGGGAAACGGCCGAGGGCTGCAGCGATCTGCCCGAGAGCGATCGAGCCGGAGAAGCCGTAGAGCAGGCTGATGCCGAAGAGCAGGAAGCCGGCCGACATTCCTCCGAAGAGGAAATACTTGAGAGCGGCCCCGGCCGAGCGCGGGCTGCGCTTATCAAAACCGGTCAGGATATAGAGCGAGAGGCTGAGAAATTCGATGGTGAGGAAGATGACCAGGAGATTCTGCGTGCTCACCAGAAACATCATCGCGGTGGTGGCAAATAGCATCAGCGAAAAATATTCGCCCACGTGGGTGGTGAAGCGCGCCGCGCCAGAGAGCAGAAAGACGAGGAGGGCGAGGCCCAGCAATGCCATCTGGACGAGCCGGACGAGCGGATTGCTCACCCACATTCCGTCGGGCAGCCTTCCCTGCCCATGAGTGGCGGCGAGAACGAGAGCGGCTAGAACGCAACCGGCACAGGCGATCGCCATCGCGCTGTGGAAGCGCCTGGACAGCTCCGCCTGGCGCAAAAGGGTGAGATCGAGCACGAGGGCCAGAAACCCGCTCAGTGCGACCAGGATCTCGGGGGCTGTCCCGCGCAGCAATTCCATATCGCTCACGCCATCATCTCCACAAAGAGCGGCGCAACCCGTCGAACAGAGGCGAGTTGAGGCTGGGCAGAATCAATTCAACCAGGAACCGCGGGTAAAGTCCCACGGCCACAGTGGTGGCAATCAGGAGACAGGCGGCAATGCGCTCGGGGAGCGTGATCGGAGGCAGCGGCCCGGCATGCTCCGCTCCGTGGGAAGGGGCTGCTTCGCCGAAAAATACAGCTTGCAGTGCGCGCCAGATGAAGGCGATCCCGATCAGGATGCCGATGCCGGCGATCCCGGTCATCCAGGGAAACGATCGCCATGTGCCGGCCAGGACCTGAAACTCGGCGATGAAGCCGCTGAACCCCGGCAGCCCGATCGAGGCCATGCCAGCAATCACGAAGGTAGCCGCGGCAAAGGGGATGGACCGGCCGAGCTGCATGCCGGAGAGCTCGCCCAGGTCGCGGGTGTGGGTCCGGTCGTAGACCATTCGGCCGGCGACGGCGAACAGAAGTCCGGCGATGATGCCGTGGGAGAACATCTGGAAGACCGCGCCGGTCATGCCGATCTGGTTGAGCGTCATCAAGCCGAGAAGGACGAACCCCATGTGACTGACGCTGGAGTAGCCGATGACGAACTTGAAGTCCTTCTGCACCAACGCAACCGATGCGCCATACACAATGCCGGCAAGCGCCAGCACGGCGAAGACCTCCCGCCACGAGCCTAAACCGAGAATGTGAAAACCCCAGGGGTCGAGCCCGCGGGGAAAGAGCATCATCGCGACGCGAAGACACCCATAGGCGCCGAGCTTCATGACCACGCCTGCCAGCAGCATGGAGGCTGCGGTCGGAGCGGCGGCGTGGCCGGTCGGCGCCCAGGTGTGGAAGGGCCAAAGGCCAGCCAGCACCGCAAAGCCGAGGAAGACCATGGGAAAGGCCCACATCTGGAAGTGCACAGGAAAGGCAGTGCCGGCCAGCAGATCCAGGCTGAGCGTGTGCCGCCCGGCAGCCTGGTAGGCGGCGACCATCCCGGCAAGCACCAGCGCGCTTCCGGCGAAGGAGTACAGCACCAGTTTCATGGCCGCGTATTCGCGGCGCGTGGAGCCCCAGATGGCGATGAGAAAGTACTTCGGGATAATGGCGATCTCGTAGAAGGCAAAGAGCAGAAAGAGATCGAAGCTGAGAAAGACTCCGTAGACCGCGCCGATGAGCACCAGGAAGAGCGCGAAGAATTCGGTGAGCCGCCGTTCGATATTCCAGGAGAAGAGAATGCCGGCCACGGCCGCGATTCCGGTCAGCAGCACCAGCGTCAAGCTGATGCCGTCGGCGGCCAGATGGTATTCGATGCCGAGCTGAGGGATCCACGGCTGCTTTGCGACGGTGATCAGCCGGCCGGATTGGCCTCCGCTGAGATACGCCCAGACGGCGGCGCTTCCGATTCCCAGGCCGGCCAGCGCGGTCAAGAGGGCGATTGCGCGCGCGGCCGCAAGATTCTTTCTAGGCGTCAGCGAGAGCGCCAGCGCGCCGAGAAAGGAGATGTAGATCGTCCAGGCGAGCATGGCTAGAACCTCACCTGGGCAAGCTGCATCACCACGCTCTGCAGCATGCCGGTGATGAGCTGAGGATACAAACCGATGACGAACATCAGGGCCAGTGCTGGGAGCAGTACCCAGCGCTCCGCGGAGGTCAAATCGGGCATTGCGGACCAGCGCTCATTCAGAGGACCGGAGAAGACCCGCTGCAGCACTGTCAGCAGGAAGACCGCGGTGAACAGCAAACCCAGCACCGAGAGAGCGGCGGCCCAGCCGGCCAGAGGGAAGACGCCTTTGAAGATCAGAAACTCGGCCGGGAAGCCGATCAGCCCCGGCAGACCCAGGGAGGCGAAGAGCGCAATGCCCATCAATCCAGTCAAGACCGGCGCCACCTTGCGCAAGCCTCCAAAGTCATTGAGTCCGCGCAGGCCGCCGCTCCGCCTTTCCAGCAGCGCGACGAACCAGAAGAGAGTGGCCGCGGTGACGGCATGGCTGAACATCTGCAGCATGACCCCGGTCAGCGCGGCGGCTTTCTCCAGGCCGAGGCGAGGGTCCGCGCCGGCGGGGCCCGCGGCGGCGACGACGCCGAGGACGCAGTATCCCAGGTGATTGATGGAGGAGTTGGCGAACATTCTCTTCAGGTCCGTCTGCGCCCATGCGGAGAGCGCGGGGAGCACGATGCT